>NZ_JANFYN010000031.1 GCF_024460475.1 Holdemanella sp. MSK.7.32
ACAAAGAGTTATTGAATATCTACCAGGAAAGTGAAAAGGGTGATGTAAAAGTGTGTAGAGCATTAGATGAAATGTTTGAAGAATCAACAAACAAAGGAATCCAGATGGGTATCAAGCAAGGCATTGAACAAGGTGTTGAGCGTGGTGTAAAAAATACACAAATCAAAATAGCAATCAAAATGCTTGTAAGAAATAATCAAACACTTGAAGAAATCTCTGAGATTGTTGGACTGGACTTAGATGCATTAAGAGAACTAAAAAAGAGTATTTGATTGAATGGATGTGTGATCACATCCATTCTTTACAAAGTGTGAGGTGATGTAAAGGGGTGTAGAGCATTAGATGAAATGTTTGAAGAATCAACAAGCAAAGGGATCCAGATGGGGATCAAGCAAGGAATTAAGCAAGGTTTTGAACAAGGAATTGAGCAAGGAATTGAAAAAGGTGTTGAACGTGGTGTAAAAAATACACAAATCAAAATAGCGATTAAAATGCTTGTAAGAAATAATCAAACGCTTGAAGAAATCTCTGAGATTGTTGGACTAGACTTAGATGCATTGAAAGAACTAAAAAAGAGTATTTAATTGAATGGATGTGAGATCACATCCATTCTTTACAAAGTGTGAGGTGATGTAAAAGTGTGTAGAGCATTAGATGAAATGTTTGAAGAATCAACAAACAAAGGAATCCAGATGGGTATCAAACATAGTATTGCACTAAATCAATTTGAAGTATATCAAACTATGCTAGACAAAGGTTTCAATGTTAAACTATCGCATCAATCTTTGCAGTGAATGAAGAATTGATTGGAAAGCTTATGATGAAATTCAAGTGATAGGGGTGCGGATATTCGTATCCTTATTTTTTTGATTGAAATTTAGCACTCAATTGTTGACGGTGCTAAAAATTGTGATATACTAATAGCAGACAAGGAAAATGAGTGCTAGAAGGAGGTCTTCACAATGGAAATCACACAACGTCAAAAGATAATCTTTAAAACAATAGTTGAAGAGTTTACTCGTTGTGCAGAACCAGTTGGTTCGAAGACTTTAATGGAACTTCTAGATTTCCCGGTTTCATCTGCAACCATCCGTAATGAGATGGCGACACTTGAGAAGTTAGGGTTGTTAGAGAAGACACATACTTCGAGTGGTCGAATTCCGAGTCAAAAAGGCTACAGGTACTATGTTGAACATCTTATGGAAGCGGATTTGGATGCTTCTACAAAGAATGCTTTACAGCAAGTCTTTAGTGAAAGGCATTATTCGTTAGAAGAAGTTGTTCAAAAGAGCTGTGATATTTTGTCACACATGACAAATTTGACCAGTGTTGTTCTAGGACCTGATAGCAGGCATCAGACTTTACAGCATGTACAGTTGATTCCAATCAACAATCAAAGTGCTGTTGCGATCATTGTCACAGATCAAGGACATACAGAAAATAAAGTGTTCCAATTTGGTACAGATGTGTCCATGCAGGATATTCAAAATTGCACAGATTTATTAAATGACCAGTTAGTGGGAACGCCAATTGAAGATGTTGTTGGCAAAATGAAAGAAATTGAACCAATGATGGCAGCAAAACTTGTTCGACATGAAGTTTTGTTTGAAGCGTTCGTTTCAGCCTTTATGCGATTTGCGACAGAGAAAGTTGCGGTTTCTGGACGAAGCAATATGTTGTATCAGCCAGAGTTCAGTGACATCAACAAGTTGAAACAAATGATGCGTATATTGGAAAATGGAAACTTATTCCATCAATGGACGGATCAAGAGGGGAATGTAGCAATCCAGATTGGTGAAAGAAACGAGTTGTTACAAATCGGAGATTGTTCAGTATTAACGACAAAATTCCATTATAACAGCGATGAGGAAGGACAATTAATGGTTGTTGGTCCAAATCGAATGCAATATTCCAAGGTCGTAGCCTTGATGGATTATATGTCAAATGTCATCGAAGACGTCTTTGGGACAGACAAAGATAAGGGAGGTGCCAACGATGAGCAAAGAAGAAACTAAAGAAGTAAAAGAAGAAACAAAAGAAGAAACAAAAGAAGAAGTTGTTGAAGAGGCAACTGAAGAAAAGAAAGAACCTAGTTCAGACGAAATTATTGAAGGCTTGAAGGCAGAACTGGACAAGGCAAAAAATGATGTAGCACGTGCTTATGCAGATACAGAAAACATGAAGAAACGTCTACAGAAAGATGCAGATGCAACTCGAAAATATCGCTTCCAACAGCCAGCAACGGAAATCTTGCCAATTCTTGATTCAATGGAAATGGCTTTGAAAGTACAAACCGAGGATGAAGCAATTAAGAATTATGTCAAAGGTTTTGAGATGATTCATAAACAATTGAAAGGTGTGCTGGAAAAAGAAGGCGTACAGGAAATAGATGCAGCCGATAAACCATTCGACCACAATACAATGCAGGCTTTAATGCAAGAGAAAAAAGAAGGCGTTGAAAGTGGAATGGTTATTGAAGTATTACAAAAAGGATATATGTTGAAGGATCGTATTTTACGACCAGCATTAGTAAAGGTAAGCGAATAGGGAGGTAATTATCATGAGTAAAATTATTGGTATTGACTTAGGTACAACAAATAGCTGTGTTGCTGTTATGGAAGGTAAAGATTGTAAAGTAATTCCTAACCCAGAAGGAAATCGTACAACACCAAGTGTTGTTGCGTTTAAAGATGGAGAACGTATTATTGGTGATGCTGCAAAACGTCAGGCAGTCACAAATAAAAACACAATTAGTTCAATTAAGCGTTTGATGGGAACAAATGAAAAAGTAGAGGCTGAAGGAAAATCATATACACCACAAGAAATTAGTGCAATGATCCTTCAATACTTGAAATCATATGCAGAAGATTACTTAGGAGAAAAAGTAACAAAGGCTGTTATCACAGTTCCTGCATACTTCAACGATGCTCAGCGTCAAGCAACTAAAGATGCTGGTAAAATTGCTGGATTAGAAGTAGAACGTATTATCAACGAACCAACAGCTGCAGCATTGGCTTATGGTATTGATAAAACAGATAAAGAAGAAAAAGTATTGATCTATGACTTAGGTGGAGGTACTTTCGATGTTAGTATCCTTGATTTAGCTGATGGAACATTTGAAGTATTATCAACAAACGGAGATACTCACTTAGGTGGAGATGACTTCGATAACGTATTAGTAAACTGGATGGTTGATACATTCAAGAAAGATAACGCAATTGACTTGTCACAAGATCCAATGGCTATGCAACGTTTAAAAGAAGCTGCTGAAAAAGCGAAAAAAGATTTAAGTGGTGTAATGCAGACACAAATTAGCTTACCATTTATTTCAGCAGGTCCTGCTGGTCCATTGCACTTTGATACAACATTAACTCGTGCTAAATTTGATGATATGACTAAACATTTAGTAGAACGTACATTGATTCCAATTGAAAATGCATTAAGAGATGCGAAATTGTCTAAATCTGATATCGACGAAGTATTATTAGTTGGTGGATCTACTCGTATTCCAGCTGTTCAAGAAGCTGTACGCAAAGCATTAGGAAAAGATCCTAACCACTCTGTTAACCCAGATGAAGCTGTAGCTATGGGTGCTGCAATCCAAGGTGGAGTTATCTCAGGTGATGTAAATGATGTATTATTACTAGATGTTACACCATTATCATTAGGTATCGAAACTATGGGTGGAGTTATGACAGTGTTGATCCCCCGTAACACTACAATCCCAACAAGTAAATCACAGATTTTCTCAACAGCTGCTGATAACCAACCAGCTGTAGATATCCGTGTATTACAAGGTGAACGTCCAATGGCTAACGACAACAAAGAATTAGGTAACTTCCAATTAAACGGAATTGCACCAGCTCGTCGTGGAGTTCCTCAAATTGAAGTTAAATTTGATATTGATGCCAACGGTATCGTACACGTAAGTGCTACAGATAAGGGTACTGGTAAAGAACAACACATCACAATTCAAAACTCTAGTGGATTGAGTGATGAAGAAATCGATCGTATGGTTCGTGAAGCTGAAGATAACAAGGCTGAAGATGAAAAACGTAAGGAAGAAATTGATTTACGTAACAAAGCTGAAGGCTTCATTGCACAAATCGATGGAATGTTAGAAGACAATAAAGATAAGATTGATCCAAAACAAGCTGAAGAAACTAAGAAATTGCGTGATGATCTACAAAAATCTTTAGATGAAAATAACATGGAAGAAGTTAAGGCTAAATTAGACATGCTTGAAAAAGCAGCAATGCAGGCAGGACAAGCAATGTATAACCAGCCAAATGGTGATGCAACTTCACAATCAACACAAACTCACTCAGGTGATGATGTAGTTGACGGTGAATTCACTGAGAAGTAAAATAAATAAGCAACATTTGAAGTTCTAGCCCCGCTAGAACTTCTTCGTATCGTATGGAGGGATTCACATGGCAGAAAAACGTGACTATTATGAAGTGCTTGGCGTCAGCAAAAGTGCTACACCAGATGAAATTAAAAAGGCCTATCGAAAATTGGCCATGAAATATCACCCCGATCGAAATCATGAACCTGGAGCTGAAGATAAGTTCAAGGAAATCAATGAAGCTTATGAAGTATTAAGCGATGAGAAAAAACGTGCAACATATGATCAATTTGGTCATGCAGGTATGGATGGAGCCTTTGGGCAAGGTGGTGGATTCTCTCAAGGATTCACAGATTTTGGCGATTTAGGAGACATCTTCGGTTCGTTCTTTGGTGGAGGATTTGGCGGTGGAGGATCTCGCCGTTCAAGTAACCAGCCTCGACAAGGACAAGACCGTTACATGCAGATGCGCATTGATTTCATGGATTCAATTTTTGGTAAAACAGAAACGATTTCATTGGATGTGGATGAAACATGTAAACACTGTAACGGGTCTGGAGCTGAAAACCCAAGTGATGTGCAGACATGTCCTACATGCCATGGTTCTGGATATGTTATGTCTCAACAAAGAACACCATTTGGTGTGATTCAGCAACAAAGCGTATGTCCAGATTGTCATGGTACAGGTAAGAAAGTTACACGTGCATGCTCCCATTGTCATGGAAAAGGATATGAGCACCGTCGTGTAAAACTAGATATTAAGATTCCAGCAGGCATTCAATCAGGTCAACAGATTCGTATTCCTGGAAAAGGTGAAAGAGGAACAAATGGAGGGCCTAATGGCGATTTATACATCGAAATTATGGTTACGCCACATCCAACTTTCAAACGCGAAGACAACAATATCTTCATTAAAGTTCCAATCAGTTCAATTGATGCGACAATTGGATGTACGATTCAAGTACCAACAGTATATGGCGATGTTGAATTGAAAATTCCTGAAGGAACACAGCCAAACACTAAGTTCCGTCTAAAAGGAAAAGGTGTAAAATCTCGTTCAGGACAAGGGGATGAATTTGTAGAAGTACAGGTTGAAATTCCACGTAAAGTATCTCGCAGAGAAAGAGAGCTATATGAAGAATTAAAATCAGGACAATCTGAATCTCCTTTTGAAAGATTTAAAAGAGCATTTAAGTAAACGAAAAGAGCAGTTTTATTTCTGCTCTTTCTTTTTTTTTATTTTGTCAGAATCTAAGAAGAACATTGTGAATGTGGCACGAGAAAGAAGTACGTTTTCATCATTGAAGATAAATACCTCATATACTCCAGTTGTTCTTCCACTTGAGATTTCTTGGGCGATTCCAATCAATTTGCCACCACGACCAGGCTTAATATAATTAATTGTACCCGTAAGTGTAACGCTATCTCTTCCTGTCGCAAAGCTTGCTGCTCCGGCGACTGTGTCAGCCAAAGAGAAAAGGGCTCCACCATGGACAAAGCCATGTATATTTAAAATTTGTTCATCAATAATCATTTCTACCTTCGCAAAACCATGGCGAACTTCTGTTACACGCATGTCATTGCTTTGCAGAAATTGACTCGAACTATTTAGACGATCCATTAAAGCCTGCATATTTTCTTCCATAAACAACCTCCAACAATGCTTTTATTATAGCATGAAATGATGATATAATGCTTTATGTACTTAAAAAGGAGACGGATTATGGATTCAAATAATATATTTTTTAAAATCGTTGTGGGTGTTGTATTAGTTGGATACATGGCATTCATATTTTATCAAAGCTTAAAAGGTGGGCTTGCCTACAAAAAGGAATTTGAAAACTTTAAAAACTCACATAAACACTACGAAACAATGGTCGATGGTGGCTATTGGGTAGGGGTCATGGTTGCGATGGCTGTTTTGGCATTTGTTTTGATGTTTATGGCACCAAAATTAGCTTCCAATGGACAAACGTATTATTACTATTTAGCATATGGATGTATTGGACTTGTATTTTTAGGACTAGCCATTGATTCCTATACACACCGTCGTATTTATTTCACAGAAGAAGGGTTCTTCTTTGAAGATACATATTATCGTTATCGTATGCTTGCGAATTTTGAATTTAAAAATGGTATTGTGGCACGCAACTGCAATGTGTTAATGAGCAACCGCGATAAGATCGTAGTCACAAAAAAGATGGGTGAAACATTACAGGAAAAACAAAAAGCATTTAAAAAAGCTAAGAAAGAACGTCGAAAATAATGTTGTTTCTTTCGGATTTAGACGGGACTTTAATGGATTCAAACGGAAATGTCACAGATGAAGATGTGGAATGCATTCATCAATGGACACAAAAACATGCGTTTGGCTTTGTGACAGGAAGAGATCGTGCCTTTTGTGTGGCACTTGCCTCGAAGTATCAATTGTCCTGTGAATATATGATCACAGATAATGGAGCTAATGCCTATTATAAAGATAAGAATGTATATTCTTCTTTGATTGATTTAAGTGAAGGTATACGAATGTGTAAAGCGATTTTGGCATATAATTTAGATTTGTTTTATACAGACGAAGTAGGCAATCGCTATTATCCAATTTCATGTTATGGAAAAGAAAGACTTCATGTTTTTAAAAAGAAACAACCGAGTTTAGGCTTGTTTTCAGACGTGGATTTAATAGAATATTTAAATACACGGCGTTTTGGCTTAGCCAAATTGAGTGTGTATGTTGAAAAAGATTTGGATTTAATATTAAATCAATTTAGAGGATTGTTTAAAAATTATGAAGTGATGGCTACTTCAAAGGATTATATTGAAATCACAAGAAAAGGCACAAATAAATGGGAAGCCTTTTGTCATTTACCTGTCGAAGATGCGATTTTTATTGGAGATGGAGAAAATGATTTGTGTATATTGGAAAAGCTAAATGACACATATGTTATGGAACATGCACCTGAGAGTTTGAAGGCATATGGTGTGTGTGTAAAGAGTGTGGCAGAAGCCATGAATATAGAAAGCAGGAAAGAAAATGTCTAGAAAAAGAAAAAGAGGGGCCAAGGCAACGGCTGCCTCAATGGTAATGGATACATTGAAAAAAAGAGGGGCAGTGGATGAAAAGAGTGCAGTAGATGTAAGTGTATTTAAAAATTTGCCTTATGCCACTTCAACAATTAGTTATACAATTTCGAATCTAATGGAAGAGGGTGTTGTTGGTAAAACCAATGATGAAAGATTTTATTATGATGATTTAGGATTTAAAGCTTTAGAAACAAAGTTTGTACGTGGATACTCAATGATTTTTATTGTGCCTATTGTCATTGCAATCCTTGTTTATGTTCTACAAAAAGTGTTATAAAAGAGTGTCGCAGTAATGCGACATTTTCTGTAAGGAAGGAGATTTGAATGGAGAAGCCAAAATCGTTTGTGTATATCGTTTTCTGTTTAACGATTTGTCTAGCTTTTGCGGTAGGAAGTAACTACTTAATCAATACGATTACACAAGCGAATATGATATACAATTCGAATGAGCCACGTAAGATTGGCGCAACATATATGACCTACAACAATACGTTCTATTCGGTGGTCAATGAGGAAATCTCAAAAGTAGTTAAAGAACATGGGGATCAGCTGATAACTTTAGATCCAGCTATGAGTTTAAAGAAGCAGAAGGAACAAATCCAATACTTAATGGATCAACAAGTGGATGCCTTAGTGATTACGCCAGTGGATTATGATGAATTAAAAGATTCTTTAAAGCTAGCCTATAAGAAACGTATTCCTGTGATTGTGGTGGATACGGAAGTTAAGCATAATAAATATGTGACCTATAGTATTGTCAGTGATAATTATGATGCGGGCGTACAATGCGCTAAAGATATGATGAGTAAGTTGGATCATGCCAATATTGTCTTGCTTCAACATTCGACAACTCAATCTGGTTATTTACGAATTAAGGGATTTGAGGATACGATTCAGTCCAACTCAAATTATAAAGTGGTTCAGAGAATGGAATGTGAGGGACAATTAGAGAAGGCCATGCCAAAAATGGAGTCTTTTATTGAGGAAGGGATCGAATTTGATGTAGTGATGTGTCTAAATGATCCAAGCGCAATGGGCGCTATGGCCGCACTTTCATCGAACAATATGTTGGAAGGAAAGTATGTGTATGGCATAGATGGAACACCTGAGGCAAAAGAAATGGTGTCAGAAGGCAAAATGGCTGCTACTGTGGCACAATCGCCAAAGACGTTTGGAAAGAAGGCGTCAGAAGCTATTTATAAGATGTTTTCGCAAGAAAAAATCAAGAATAGAAATGAAGTGAGTCCTGTGCAAATCATCACAAAAGACAATGTTCATGATTATTCTACGGAGGGCTGGCAATGATACAAGATATAAAAAAATACAATGTATGGATTGTCTATGTCTGTATGTGGCTCTTTAGTTTTTTTACCGTTTGGTACATCGCTATTGTGATGTATTATACGTTGGTGCATGTGACACAAAGTGGCTATGCCTCAGATTTTATTAAGAATATTTCCACACTTTCTAATGTTCCCATTCGATCCTTCTATATAGCGGTATTTGGCTTTATTGGCTTGTTTTGTTTCGTGAGCATCCGTAAAAAAATTCGATTCTTTAGTCGCCATCAAATCATTCCAATTTTAATTGAACTTGGATTGAGCCTATTGATCATGAAGAATATATCTTTTAGTGCAACGTGTATTTTATTTTTGATTATTGCGGATAGCTTACTCTATGTGGATAAACCAGTTGATCGTTCAATTTGTATCATACTTGTCTTTTTAGCTTACATGCTATCCAACTATGGATATTTATCCAACTATATTCCTATGATTTCATTCCAGGAATATTTGTCGGTGTATAATTCAAAGACACAAGGCTTGTTGCTAGGGATTGAAGTGACTTTAAGCAATTTAAATATTGTGCTGTTTATAGCTTATATATTCTTGTATTTACAGAAACAAATGGATGAAACGCAGAAATTTGCGGCTTTAAATGTCGAATTAAAACGTTTAAATAATCAATTAAAAGGCTATGCGAATTTGCGAGAAAAAATGGGTGAAACCAAAGAAAGAAACCGTCTTGCCCGTGAGATTCATGATACATTAGGGCATACTTTAACGGGATTAAGTGTTGGTCTTGAAGCATGTCGAGTGATGATTGATAAGGATGTCAATGTCACAAAAGCACAATTGGGTATTTTGAAAGAGAGTGCAAAACGCGGTTTAACTGATGTCAGACGTTCGGTGGATAAGTTGAAGCCAGATGCATTAGAGCGGTATTCTTTAAAAGAAGCATTGGATATGATGATCATGGATTATCAGAAATTAACCGATGTGACCATTCTTTATTTGTGTCATTTGCCTTTGGTGAATTTGAATGCGGACGAAGAAGAAATAGTGTATCGCGTTGTTCAAGAAGGAATGACCAATTCAGTTAGACATGGGCATGCGACAAAAATTTATGTTTCGATTGCGCAGGCCGATAATAATCTGATTATAATTATAGAAGATAATGGTCAGGGTTGTAAGAATGTCAAACCAGGATTTGGCATTCATCATTTGACAGAACGTATTGACTTACTTCAGGGAAGAATACGTTATTATGGGGATAAAGGTTTTGAATTGATTGTAGAAATACCAATGAGAAGAGGAGAGAATAATGGTTAAAATCATGATTGCGGATGATCAGCAGCTCATTCGAGAAAGCTTAAAGATCATCTTAGATTCAGATCCGAATTTTGAAGTAGTAAAAGTAGTGGGCAGTGGACAAGAAGTATTGGATACATTGGAAACAGAAAGTATAGACATTATCTTGATGGATGTGCGTATGCCAAGTATGAGTGGCGTAGAGTGTACTCGTTTGGTAAAAAAGAAGTATCCAAATATAAAGGTCATAATATTAACGACTTTTGATGATGATGAGTATATTTATGATGCATTAAAATATGGAGCAAGTGGATATCTTTTGAAGGGATGTTCCTTAGAAGAGTTGAGTTCGGCTATTCATAATGTTCTAGCGGGAGGAGCCTGTTTCAACCCGAATGTGGCGGGTAAAGTGACACAGTTCTTTTCTCAGATGGCAAATTCGAATGGGGAATTTAATTTTGAACATGGAGAAGATGAACATATCGATTTGAGTGATACAGAATGTAAGATCATTGCCCAAATTGGTCATGGTTATTCAAATAAGGAAATTGCACAAAAATTAGGCTTTAGTGAAGGGACGATTCGTAACTATTTAAGTGTGATTCTGGATAAACTAGATTTAAGAGATCGTACACAATTGGCTATTTGGTATTTATCTAGGGGAAATAAATAATGGTGAAAAAAAGATTAAGAACTTTTTTGATAGCCATATTGGTGTGTTGTTTGGTAGGGACATTTTATTATACGCAAAAACCTGTTGTTTTAACGATTGGCGTATTTGCGGGTAGTAACTGGAATGTGCCTAGTCCAGATAGTGGTAAGATCATTGATAATGCGATTAAACGGTTTGAAAAAACACATCCGAATGTTCAAGTAAAATATGTCAGTGGTATCTTGAAAGATGACTATTCGGCTTGGCTTTCAAAGGAGGCTCTGGATGGAAAGCTTCCCGATGTTTTCATGGTGTTGAGTGATGATCTTTCGACGTATGCCAAAGTAGGCATGTTAGAATCACTAGATACATACATGCAGACGGATCCTGATTTTAATCAATCGCGATATTTTTCAACGACACTCAATGCAGGTAATATTTATGATCAGCAGTATGCACTTCCTTATGAGAGTTCACCCACATTGATGTTTGTGAATAAAACATTATTAGAAGAGAATGGAATTGAAATACCCAATGTCAATTGGACGTGGGATGATTTCTATGCGATTTGCGAAAAGTTGACTGTGGATACGGATGACGATGGAGAAATCGATCAGTTTGGGGAATATGGATACACTTGGGAGAATGCTCTAAGTTCGAATGGACAGGCGTTGTTTGATGAGAAAAGCATGAAGAGTACTTTGCAGAATGAGGATGTGTATTCGGCCATTGAATTTGTGCGAAAGTTAAATCTTTTAAATCGAGGTCAGAATGTTACGAGTGAAATGTTTGATAAGGGCAAGGTTGCCTTTTGTCCAATGATGTTTAGTGAGTATAGAACGTATAAGCCATATCCTTGGAGTGTTAAGAAATATTCAAATTTTGAATGGGAATGTCTTCCGATGCCGGCAGGTCCTAGTGGCTATAATGCTTCACAAATGGATAGCTTGTTATGTGGTATTAGTAAGATGTCTTCTAAGAAAAAGATGGCTTGGGAATTTTTAAAATTACTTTGTTACGACGAAACAACGCAGGAAAGTTTGTTTAAATATTCGCAGGGTGTATCGGTTTTAAAAAATGTGTCGACATCCAAAAATGTGACTAAGTATATTCAAGAAGATGCGCCATTGGATTCAAGTTATAATTTGGAATTTTTTGATGATATGATGGAACAAGCAATCACGATAAAAAAACTGGATGGCTATGATCAATTGTATTCGATGGCAGATAGTGAAATTCGAAGAGTCATTGGTACAAATGAGGATATTGAAAGTGCGATGCAAAATTTGAATGATGAATTGAATATATTATTGGAGAAACAGTAGGAAGTTAAATTTCTGCTGTTTTTTTGTTTGATTCTCCAAAAATGACATTTGTCATCTAAAAGTGGTGACATATGGAAATTGAAAAGGTTTTCATACGAGCTATAATGAATGTGTATTCTATGTGATGCTCATGTTCAAAAGTTGCATAAATATGTGAAATTGTGTGTAATAGCACTTGAAAACGCTAACATATTTATTATAAAATGTGAGTATAAGAAAGCGCGGAGGAAAAAATAATGAAATATGTAGTTATGGTAAGTCATGGTGAATTTGCACCAGGATTACACAGTGCCGTTAAAATGATGACGGGAGATCGTGAAGATGTATTGTCTACAAGCTTAAAGGACGGAATGAGCGCAGACGAATTTGCATCTAACTTTGCTGAATTGATCAAAGATTTCAAAGCCGATGACCAAGTCATTTTATTAGCTGATATTTTGAGCGGATCTCCATTCACAAACGCATTGAATGTATTGGATCAAAAAGAATTGCTACAAAATACTTTAGTAATTGCTGGTATGAATATGCCACTAGCAATCACTGCTGTATTAATGAAAGACAACTTTGATAATGTACAAGATTTAAAAGACACATTATTAAGCGAAGGTCGTACAGGATTAACTGATTTTACAGTTGCTTCTGATGATGACGACGAAGATCTATAGGATTTGGCTATAACGCATATAGCGAAGGCATAAACAGAATAAAGGAGGACATATAATGATTAGTTTTATTCGTGTTGATGATCGTATTATCCACGGTCAGATTGTTACAAGATGGTCTAAAGAATACCCTTGTGATGGAATTATCGCAGTTAACGACAAAGCTGCAACTACACCTGTATTGACACAGTCATTCAAGGCTAGTACAGACAAGAAAGTATTTGTTTGGACAAAGGAACACTGGAGAGAAAAAGCAGAAACAGTTAAGAATTCTAATAAAAAATATTTCTTAATCACTAAAAACCCAGTGGATATGAAAGAATTGTTAGTAGACGATGGATTCGTACCTAACGATGTTAAAACCGTAGTTATCGGACCATGTAATGATCGTCCAGGAGCTACAAAATTAGGTCAAAACCAGTCAATTACTCAAGAAGAAGCTGAAGCATGTGAAGCTTTGACAAACGCTGGTTACACAGTATTGTTTGCGTTATTAAAAGAAACTGCAATCGGTACTTGGGACAAATTTAGATCTAAATTTGGTTACTAATAGTGGGAATAGTAAACAGATTGAGATAAATAAAAGAAAAAGGAGAGATTTATAATGAGTTGGTTACAAGCAATTTTAATCGGACTTATGAGTTGTACAGCAGCTAGTACTATCGCTTGCTTAGGTACAACAGTAGGTAACTACACTTTGAACCGTCCTTTGGTTGCATCATTATTCGTAGGTTTGATCCTAGGTGATGTATCTGGATGTATTCAAATTGGTATTCCAATGCAGGTAATGTGGATCGCATTGGTTACACCTGGTGGAACAGTCGCATCTGACTTACGTGCCGTAAGTTACATTGGTATTCCATTGGCTTATGTTGGAGCAAAAGCCGCTGGTATGGATTTTGGAGGAAATGATGCTCAAGGTTTAGCATCTAGTATCTCAGCCATGACTGGTGTAATCGGTATTACTTTATTCTACGGAACAGCTATGATGAACCTTATTTGGCAACACTGGGGCTGGGCTCAATTGGATAAAGGAAACTTAGATTGTTTAGGAAAAGTTGATGTTGTTCTCCCACTAATTTCACACTTTGTATTATCATTCTTGCCAGTTACTTTACTTTGCTACTATGGATCTGGAGCCGTAGCTGAATTGTTCCAGAGCTTAAATACTGAAGTATGGTATGTAAAAGCCATCTTATCAGTAGGATCAGTACTTCCTGCAGTAGGTATTGGTATCTTGTTAAAATCAGTAGTATCTAAGACTTCTGACTTGATTTACTTCATGTTCGGATTCGCTTTAGCTGCTTCTATGAGATTAACATTAATTGCTGCTACAGTTGTTGGTGGTGTATTCGCATTGATTAACTACCAAATGACAATGATGAAAGCTACAGGTGCTGTTGGTGGTGCATCTGCAGACTATGATGACGAGGAGGACATTTAATTATGAAAAAGATTTCTAAGAAAACATTAAATAGTTCTTTCTGGCGTTGGTGGTATGGAAACTTAACATGTTTCTCACACGAACACATGCAGACATTTGGTTACATGTGGTCAATGCTTCCAATTATTAAGGAATTATATCCTACTCGCGAAGAACAATCAGAAAAAATGACTACTTACTACCCATTCTTCAATACTGAACCTCAGATTGGATCTATCGTAGTTGGTATCACAGCTGGTTTGGAAGAAGCTCGTGCAAACGGAGCTGAAGGAATCGATGATGAAATGATCAACGGTATCCGTGCAGGTCTAATGGGACCTTTGGCAGGTATTGGTGACTCATTGATCGTTGGTACTTACATTCCTATCTTATTAGGTATCGCATTAGGTTTCGCAGAAGGTGGATCACCTTTAGGACCTTTATTCTATATCATCGTATGGAACGCAACTTCAATTTGGTTCCAAAAATTCGTATACTTCAAAGGTTATGAATTAGGTGGTAGTGCTGTTGAATTGTTAGTAGGACAAAAAGCAACTGCGTTCCGTGAATCTGTATTGGTTATGGGACAAGTTATCGTTGGTGCGATGGCAGCTTCTTGGGTATCAATTTCAACTAACTTAGTAATTACACAATCTTATGATGCAGAAACTGGTAAATTAACAGACGTAACATTAGGATCTAAATTAGATGGAGCTTTCCCTAAGATCTTAACAATGTTATTCGTATTGTTTGCTTGGTGGTTAATGGCTAAGAAAAACATTACTCCAATTAAAGTATTGTTATTGTTCGTAGTTATCGGATTCGTAGGATCTGTTGTAGGATTCTTAGGATAATCACTTAACACAATTAAAGGCGGGCTTAACTTGTTAGGCCTGTCTTTTTTTCTTATAATAAGTATATGTATATTTGAAAAGGAGCGTTAATTATGAGTTTGAGCCGCAAAGAAAGAGATCAGCTTGCAGAAGTCATTCAAAGAGAAAATGAAATGGTATTAAAAGTGGGAAGAATGGTCAGAAATGCCTTTATTCTTACACTTGCTTTTGGTGCTGTTACATATTGGGGATGGTCAGGGATGACAGATCCAATGTTTCCTAATATTCCAATGAGTGTACGTAATGTAGCTAAATGGATTGCTTTGATTGGTTTGATTTTATCGGGTTTATTTACTGTTTTAGGATTTATATCTCATAGAAATGGAAAGAAAAGTGTATTAAAGAAGATTGATTTGTACGAAGAAAAGTAAAGATTTGTATATTTTAGTTTAATACAATTTAATTTTAACTAAAAACAACAATAAATGTGTCAATTATACACATAATTTCACACAATATAACTATACCTATCACTTTATTCTTTAGTAATATATTGTTGAGCCAAAGATAGTGGCTCACTTCATAATCAAATTCCCTTTCTTAAAACTTTCTTGAGAAGCCCCGCTAAAGGGGCTTTTCATTTGCTTTTTTGAAAGTTGGACATACAAATAGTAGTTGCGATATAATAATATGGATGAAAGAAGTGTAATTTTTATGGAAGATAAAATACGAATTATAATGTATTCAAGTGCAGATAAAGTGGATGGCCAAGGTGTAGGTAGTGCCTATGAAGAACAGGTCAATCTAATTAAAGAAGGGGCGAGCGATATCTTTGAAGTGGGTATCAACAACTGGATCAAAACGCCAGATATTCAGCATTTCCATACAGTGGATCCTACTTTCTATGTGAAGATGCAAAATCATAGAGCCGCTAACATTGCCTATTGTCATTTTTTACCAGATACTTTAGAAGGTAGCTTAAAAATTCCAGCACCTTTATTGAATGTATTTCGTTCTTATTTGATTCAATTCTATAAGAGTGCGGATCGCTTGGTCGTTGTAAATCCAAGTTTTATTGATGCGTTAGTCGAATATGGTATTGATCGAGAAAGAATTTACTATATTCCTAACTATGTATCTAAGGAAAAATTTTATCGTAAATCCGATGAGGCGTGTGCTGCCATTCGTAAAAAGTATGGTGTAGACAAGGATGCTTTTGTGGTATTGGGTGCAGGACAGGTACAAACGCGTAAGGGTGTACTTGATTTTGTGGATGTTGCCAAACAAATGCCAGACGTCCAATTCGTATGGGCTGGAGGCTTTTCTTTTGGACGTATTACCGATGGATATGAGGAATTGAAGAAGTTACAGGAAAATCCACCTGAAAACTGTAAATTCTTAGGGATTGTTCCTAGAGAAGAAATGGTGGATCTATATAATATGGCGAATGTGCTTTTTGTGCCAAGCTATAATGAATTATTTCCAATGACGATTTTAGAAGCGGTGAACTTACATGTTCCATTGGTGCTTCGTGATTTGGATTTATATAAAGATATCTTATTTGATCGTTATATGCATGCCGATGATAATGAGGGTTTTAAAAATTGTCTGTTAAAATTGAAAAATGATTCAGATGTATATGCGAAGTATCAAAATGAGAGTCGTTTATTGAGTGAATTCTATTCGAAAGAACACGTATTGAATATGTGGAGAGAATTCTATTTGAGTGCTTATAAGGATAAACAAGAGGAATTATTAAACAAGAAAAAATAGGGGTTTTTATGAAAAAACAGAAGTACGCACTAAATCTGTTACTTATTCTTGCTTTAACGGGATTTGCCCTGTGGTTTGCGTTAAAGGATAATTTTCATCAGGTTTTAAAGTGCATTTCACAAATGAATCTGTTAAGCCTTGTCATAGTCTTATTGTGGGGGGTTCTTTTTACGGCGGTCTGGGGATTTGTATACTACGTATTAGGTAGAAAGTATACGGATCATTATACGCCGGGTAAAGGGATTCTTGTGGCCTTTATTGGTTCTTTCTTTTCGGGGATTACTCCGAGTAGTACGGGTGGACAGTTTGTTCAGGCCTACATTATGAAGAAGCAAGGAATCAAAGTGAGTGATGGAGCCAGCTTGTTGTGGGCTGATTTCATTATTTATCAGACGACAATGATGATTTATGTTTCGATTCTGTTTCTCTTGCGTTTTGCGTATTACAGTGCTCAATCCGCATGGTTCAATATTATATTGTTGGGCTATATCATCAATGCAGTGGTTGTTGTAGCGTTATATACAATTGCGTTATTTCCTAGTATTTATATCAAGCTCTCGCGTATTTTAGTTAAGGTATTAACGAAGCTGCATGTTTTAAAGAATCCAGATAAGACATTGGATTCTTGGACTCTACAAGTCACGAGTTTTACTCGTGAAATTAAGGTGCTCGCAAAAGATAAGAAGAGTATCTTACTTTGTGTATGTATTAATGTGGTGCGTTTATCACTCTATTATTCATTGCCATTTGTGATTGCACTAGCCCTACATATTCCATTGAAGATGAATGAGTTTATTGATGTCATGGCTCTATCTAGTTTTGTGACGATGGCCAATAGTTTTATTCCAATTCCTGGCGCAAGTGGGGGTACGGAAGTTGTCTTTTCATTGTTGTTTAGTGGCATGATGAAAAATTTAACGGGCGCCGTTTTAGTATTGTGGCGTTTTTCTACGTATCACATAGTGTTGATTATTGGTGGAATTTTATTTGTGTTTGTGAAGAATCATTATGAGAGAAAAGAAAGTAAGATCAATTTAGAAGGGATGTAGTATATGCGAATCGGACTATTTACAGATGCATATTTACCGGATATTAATGGGGTTGTTTCAAGTGTGGCAACCCTTAAACACGCTTTAGAAGAGCTGGGGCATACGGTATTTATTATTACGAATCATAGGGGGACAAAGATTGTAGAAGATGAGGATGGTCATATTCTTCGTTTACCGGGTCTTGAAATCAAGAAGTTTTATGGTTATAAGATGTCGAGTCCACTACAGTTTAGTGCGGATGCCTACATTGAAAGAATGGACTTGGATGTCATTCATATTCAGACGGAAGCGGGTGTAGGTATGTTTGGTCGTCAGATGGCGAAGGTTTTGCACATTCCTATTGTATACACGTATCATACGATGTATGAGGATTATACGCATTATTTTAATCCGCTTGATTTTGATTCGGTTGAAAAATTAGGAAAGAGTGTGATTCGTACTTTTTCTCGTGTCATGGCCAATGGTTCGCAGGCAGTGATTGCGCCGAGTGAAAAGACGAAGCAGGCTTTATTGCAGTATGGTGTAATAGCACCTATTTATATTGTTCCGACAGGTTTGGATTTGTCGGAGTATGATCGTAAAAATTTAGATGAAAATAGAGTTCAAAGTATTCGTGAAGAGTTAGGTTTTACAAGTGAAGATCGTATTGTGGTCTTTGTAGGGCGTATTGCCAAAGAGAAGGCAATCGAAATTCCGATTGAGGCGATAAGTAAAAATAACGATCCACATTTACACTTAGTCATTGTGGGTGGTGGTACGGATATGGAGTATTACCAGGATTTGGCTAAGAAGTATAATGTTGAAGATCGTGTGCATTTTACGGGTAAGATTCCTAAGGAAAATATTGCCTATTATTATGCGGCTTTCGATTGTTTTGTATCCGCTAGTTTATCGGAAACACAAGGGATGACATATATTGAGGCTTTAGCGAGTGGCCTATTAGTGTTTGGTCGTCGTGATGAGGTGTTGAAGGATTTGGTGGATGAAGGCAAGTCTGGATATTATTTTGATGATGCCAATGAGCTAAGTCAAAAGTGGGATGTTTTCTTTAGTAAATCCCAAGAAGAAAGAGATGCATTAAGAGCGTATTGTATTTCTAAAACAGCGCCTTATACAGAGAGTATGTTTGCGCATAAGGCTTTGAGTGTTTATAATCAGGCGATTGATGATTATAAGCGTGCCTATCATGTGGAGCGCATTCGTATGGTGGATGATTTTGTTCGTTTAACGGTAATGCGTGATTGTGATAATGAACCAGTCAAAGTAATGATTCCAACGGATGATTTCTTTGACTTAAAGATCACAAAGGATACAATGTTAGATGCATATTTGATTGACAACTATTTGGATATGCAGTTATTCTATAAGGCGTTTGAGTTAATGAAGAAGCGTGTTTTCTCAAATGATTATACGTCGTATCAAATGGTGCAATATGGAAAGAAATATTTGGGTCTAGATGAAGATCAGGCTTTGGATATTATTCATGAATTTATGGAACGTCATTGGATCGACGATAAGGAGTATGCCTTTGATAAGGCGCAGGCTTGGCATTCGTATGGTCAGCCTAAAATGCAGATTTGTCAAAAGCTAAAAAGAGCAGGCATCGCGGATGATGTAATTGAGGATGCTTTGGCAAGTTTGGATGTGGAAACAGAGCGTAGTAATGCGATCAAATTGGCTCGTCGTTTAGCGCATTCGCTAAAAGAGCAGTCGAGTCGCATGCAAAGGCAGACGCTAGTGAATAAGTTAGTGACGAAGGGATATTCGTTTGAATTGGCAAAACAAGTCTCGGAGTCGATTGAATTGGATGAAAATGATGATGAGGCACTACAAAGAACGATTGCGAAAGCGAAGCGTTTATATGCGACGTTTGATCAGCCTAAGCGTAATCAGAAGATTCAGACGTATTGTGTTCGTAAAGGATTTAATATATCAGCTATAAAAGAGGTTTTGGAAGGGGAAAGTGAATGAGAATTAATGAGATTACTCAGGAACAAAAAGTAAATATTAAGTGTTTGATTTCAAAGTGTGACAAGGGAAAAACCGTGAAGGATACACCTTATTTGTCTTTGATTTTAGAGGATGCAACGGGTGTATTGGATGCGAAATTTTGGAATTTAACGAATGAGCAGATTGAGCAGTATAAGGTGGGTCAGATTGTTGAGGTATTTGGAGATTCGATCATTCATAGAAATGCCGTTCAGTTAAGAGTGAGAAAAATGGTGGTCTTAGAAGGTGAAGATATTTCGGATTATGTAAGATTAGCGCCTATGTCTCGTACGGAAATGGAAGAGGAAGTAAAGACTTTGATGAATGAGATCACGGACTCAAATCTATATTGTGTGGTTGAAGAAGTATTAGAAGAAACGAAGGATTTATTCTATACATATCCGGCTGCCACAAGAAATCACCATAATTTTGTGGGAGGACTTGCCTATCATTCAATTAGTATGGCGCGTGTAGGACTAGATATTTGTCGTCAATATCCATTCTTGGATAAGGGATTATTGATTGCGGGTATCTTGATGCATGATGTTGGAAAGATTGATGAGTTGAGTGGTCCGGTTCTTCCTGAATATACAAATGAGGGGAATTTGTTGGGGCACATTAGTATTATGAATAATCGTTTGGATCGTGTGGCTGAAAAGCTGGGTGTAAACGATAAAGAGAGTGTTTTATTGTTGAAGCATATGATTTTGGCGCATCATGGAAAGATGGAGTTTGGATCTCCTGTCCTTCCTATGATTCCAGAAGCGGAAGTGTTAACTTTATTAGATAATCTAGATGCGCGTATGTATATGATGAAGCAGAGTTTAGATACAACGCAGCCAGGTCATTTTGGGCCTCGTGTCTTTGCGTTAGAAGGTCGTATGATTTATCATCGAAAAGGAGAAGATGAAGAATGAAAATAGGTTTTGTATCATTGGGATGTTGTAAAAACTTAGTGGATTCTGAACAGATCATGAGTATGATCAAGAGGGGTGGTCATGAAATTGTGGCCAATCCTAAGGATGCACAGGCTATTATTGTGAATACTTGTGGTTTTATTGAGAGTGCCAAAGAGGAGAGTATCAATACGATTTTCAAAATGGCGAAGTATAAAGAGAAAAATTTAGAAAAATTAATCGTGTGTGGTTGTTTGGCACAAAGATATACAGATACATTAAGGGAAGAGATTCCTGAAATTGATGCGGTTATCCCAATTCGTGAGTATGATACTTTGGCAAGTCAGCTACAGAAGCTTTTAGGTTCAGATACATTATTGGATAAGGCTGAACGTGTGATTACGGGAAATCCTTGGCAGGCGTATGTAAAAATCAGTGATGGTTGTTCGAATCGTTGTGCGTATTGTGCAATTCCTTTGATTCGTGGAGATCAAAAGTCTCGTACAATTGAGGATATCATGGAAGAGGTCAACTATTTGGCAAGTATTGGAGTGAAGGAATTAACTTTAATAGCCCAAGATACAACGAAGTATGGTTTGGATAATTATGGGAAGTTGATGCTTCCTGAATTATTGCGTCAAGTATCTAAAGTAGAGGGTCTTCATTGGATTCGTGTTCTGTATATGTATCCGGATGAAATTGTGGATGATGTATTGCAGGCCATGAGTGAGAGTGAGAAGATTGTTCCTTATTTTGATATTCCTATGCAGCATGCGAACAATCGTTTGTTGAAATTAATGAATCGTAGAGGTCCAAAAGAGGATGTATTAAAGATTGTGGATAAGATTCATACGATGTTTCCAAATGCGACTTTGCGTACAACTATGATTGTTGGTTTCCCTACAGAAACGGAAGAAGAGTTTGAAGAACTTGTGGATTTCATTAAGGAAATCAAATGGGATCGTATGGGTGCTTTCACATATTCGAAGGAAGAAGATACGCCTGCTTATGATATGGATGGTCAGATTGATGAAGAGATTCAAAATGAGCGTTTGGCTAGATTGATGGCGGTGCAAGAAGAGATTTCAAAAGAGAAGAATCAGGAAAAGATTGGTAGGGTCATTGAAGTTCTTGTCGAGGAAAAAGAAGGTTTGGTGGATCGTTATCGTGGAAGAAGTGCTGCGGATGCACCGGATGAAGTGGATGGTCAGGTCATCTTTACAAGTGATGAGCCTTTAGAATTAGGTTCTTTTGTGAAGGTAAAGATCACGGATGCCAAATCTTATGATGTTTACGGTACATGTGTAAGCGAATAGTGGGATTGGATCCCATTGTATTTGAGGATTCTAGAATATTGATTGTGGGTTCTATGCCAAGTGCAATTAGTTTGAAGGAACAGATGTATTATGCGAATAAAAATAATCGGTTTTGGAAGATATTAAAAGAAATCTTTCAAACAGAAGACAAGATTAAATTATTAAAAGTATCGCATATTGCACTTTGGGATATTTGTCATTCGTGTATAAGAAAAACGAGTGCGGATAGTGAGATCAAAGATATTGTGCCAAATGATATTCCAAAATTATTAGATTCATATAAAAACATTGAGAAGGTCATTTGTAATGGAAGGACAAGTCAGAATACGATGCAGAAATATTTTCCGAATATTGAAACGGTATATTGTCCTTCGACTTCGAGTGCCAATGCACAGTTTTCGTTAGAACAATTGATTGAAATATATAAGAAGGAGTTTTATGAATAAACTATATTGGGCAAAAGTAAAGGCGGATGCGAAGGTTCCGCAAAAACGTTATGAAGATGCAGGATATGATTTATATCCTTGTTTTGAAGAAGATTATATGGTGATTGAGCCTCATGAAACGAAGTTAGTTCCATTGGGTGTGGCAAGTGCTTTTGATCCAGAGTTTGTGATGATTTTAAAAGAGCGTGGTTCAACGGGAACAAAGGGAATTGCGCAAAGAAGTGGTGTCATTGATTCGGGTTATCGTGGTGAATATATGGCTCCAGTCACAAATTTGAATACGAAGCGTGTGGTTATTAAAAAACAAGATGTAGAGTATAAGGAAGATGCGATTATATATCCATATGAAAAGGCAATTTGTCAGGGTGTATTATTGCGTATGCCTCAGTTAGAAAGTGAAGAAATTTCATTTGAAGAACTTCAGTCTATGGAGTCTGAAAGAATGGCCGGAAAGTTAGGAAGTTCAGGAAAATAATGAGGTCTATTGTCCTAAAGACAATAGATCTTTTTTTATGCAAAATTTCATTAAAAAAAGGATGATTTTTCGATATTATAACCGGTTTATAACCTGGCGAAGATTATACTAAATTCGAATAATGAAAGGGTTATATCGATAACTATAATAAAGGAGGACTTTATATGCTAAAGAATTTGAAAAAAGCAGCCGCAATTGTATTATCATTTGCGATGGCCGTTCAGTTTGGCTTAGCAGACTCTTACTATGTAAATGCGGTGGAAGAACCGGTTGAACCTCAACAAGAGGAAACAACAACGACTGCACCACAAGAGCAAGAGGAAGTGCCAACAGCTGAAGAAGAAACCCCTCAACAACAGGAAGAACAACAACAACCTGCAGTAGAGGAATAGCAGCCTGCAGCAGAAGAAGCACAGCCTGTAGCAGAAGAAACATCACAAGATGATTCGACTAATGATGAAAATCAAGCTAGTAATGAAGTTAAATCAGCTCCAGTGATGGCATCTATGCTTGCAGATAATCCTGCTGCAACTTATTCAGTAGAATTTAAAGATCAAAATGGAAACTCTTTAGGTTCAAAAACTGTAACTGTAGGAAATGTTGCAGATCAATTTCCTGGAGGAAAAGAAACTATTGGTGACAAGACTTATTCATATATTGAAGCAAGAGTTGTTAATGTCGCAAATGAAAAAGAGTATACGCCAATTACTTATGTAGCAGTATACGATGGTGTCACATACTATAGTACAAACTCTGTAACTGGTTCTCCTCTTGATACAACTAGCGAAAAATTAGTAGTTGTATTAAAAGAAGATGTAACTCAATATAGTGTTAAGTATACATTAACAGTGGATGGTACAGATAAGTCTAGTGAAATTGCAAATTACATTGCTCTTGAAGGTAGTGAAAGCACAGTTGATACAGGAACTAGTTTTTCATTCTTAGTAAAACCAAACAAGGGATTTACAGTTAAGAGTGTAAAACAAGACGGTAAAGTTTTAACGGCTGATGGAACAAAGTATACAACACGTAATGTTGTGGCTGATTCAACAATTTCAATTGAGCTAACTGAAAAGAAGAAAGCTAAAATTACATTTACTGGATCAAATACGACATTCACATATAACGGGAAAACACAAAATACTGGCAATAATTATAGTCATAATTTAACTTTATCAAGTACATACGAAACAAGTGTAACAGAATTAAATTTTAAATTACTTGGTTATCTAGAATGGACTTCTAATAGCAAGGAGTTAAATAAACTAGCAATTAGTTTGACTTATGATGGAACAAGTTCATTAACAGGAAAATCCATTAATATTCCAACAAAGCCTGGAGAAACAGTAGAAACAACTTTAACAGATTCTTTAACAGCAGTTGTTAAAAAATCATCAACTAAACAATCTATTGGAAGTGGTCAATATTCATATGAATATAATGTAACATTGCGTTCTACTAAAAATATTTATGATGATATTAAAATTACGACAAACTTTAAAGATTCTACAAGTGCTGAATTGTTTGTGACATCAATTGTTGGTGTTACTTCAATTTATGTGAATAATAAAGAGTTGGATCCATCAAATTCAGATGCAAGTTTTATTAATTTAAACTCAAATGAGACTTATACATTCAAATTTAACGTGTTACCAGGATATGTGCCTGATGCAAGCAAAATCAAAGTGACTGGAACAGTGGATGGTGATGATATAGGAACTGTTAGTATTAAAAATAATACGGGTTCTGATAAAGCAAAATATCCATATTATTTTACTATTAAAGCAGCTTATGGAAAGACGGATTATCGAATCCAAGTAACAGCTATTCAGTCAGAATATAAATTTGTTTATAAAGCAGATGGTATCTCTTCATCTAATAAGTTAAAAGGTGGAGAAGAAACAGCGATAACTGCACAAAGACCTAAAAAAGAGAATTATGTATTTAAGGGTTGGAAGATTGATTCAGATGAATCTGGTAAGGTTTATACATCTAAAGAAGTTGTAAAAGTAAATGATTTAATTCAATATTCAAAATGGGATGAAAACGAAAAGTTATCAAAAATTACTTTCACTCCAGTTTGGATTGAAGCAGACAAAGCGCAGCAGGTTACATATAGAGTAGTAGTACACTTTGATGATGGAACAGAAGACAAAGTATATGAAGCAACTACAGCTCCTGGCAAAGATGTTAAAGTATTTAGAAGCAAATTAGATACAGCCTTAGGCATTGATACTAATGAATATTATGTAGATCCAAATCAAAGTTTTGATCTTCAAAATGTTAAAGATGGAGATACAATTACAATTAATTATTGTAAGAGAAAAGAAATAGTAGTAAATCCTTTAAATGATGTGCCTTACAATGGTGAAAGTCAAAAACAAGAACCTGTTGTTACAATTAAAGATGATAATTCAAAGGTATTGCAAAAGGATGTTGATTATACATTATCATATAGCGAAGATACTAAAAACGTTGGAACTGTAACTGTAACAGTAACAGGTAAAGGTTTATATAAAGGTACACAACAAGTAACATATCAGATCATTCCTAAGAGTGTGACAGTAACAGCCAACAATAAATCAAAGGTATACGGAGCTGAAGATCCAGAATTAACAGCAACAGTAGCTGGAACTCTTGGAGATGATAAAGTTGAATACACATTGTCAAGAAAAGCTGGAGAAAATGTAGGTAAGTATACAATCACACCAAGTGGTAAAGCTGAACAAGGAAACTACTCAGTAACTTACAATGAAGGTGAATTTGAAATCAAGAAATCTGGAAGTCTAACAATTGACGCAGATCTTGACGGGGAACACCGTGAAAAAGAATATGATGGAACACCATTGACAGGCGGAGCCCATGCATCGATCACAGAAGGAACAACAATCAGTTATTCAGTAGATGGTGGAGAATGGACAACCGAAGTTCCAAGTATTAAAAATGTAGGAAGCGTAACAGTCAAGGCGAAAGCAGAAAATGACAATTACAAGACTAAGACAGTCGAGTATACATTGACAGTCACACATAAACCAGTGACAGTAACAGCCAACAATAAATCAAAGGTATACGGAGCTGAAGATCCAGAATTAACAGCAACAGTAGCTGGAACTCTTGGAGATGATAAAGTTGAATACACATTGTCAAGAAAAGCTGGAGAAAATGTAGGTAAGTATACAATCACACCAAGTGGTAAAGCTGAACAAGGAAACTACTCAGTAACTTAC
>NZ_JANFYN010000032.1 GCF_024460475.1 Holdemanella sp. MSK.7.32
ACAATAGTTGGGCTTGCCCCTGCGAAGATAGCTAGCTGCCGGGTCCTTTTTTTTTAGATTTTTGTTGATTCTTATATATAAATTTGTTATTTTCTTTACTAAGGGATATTGTATTTTGGCATTTAAGGAGGCCGTTCATGTATAAAGTGAGTATATTGATTCCAGTATACAATGTGGAAAAATATTTATCGAAATGTCTGGAATCTATTCTTTTACAGACATACAAAAATATAGAAATCATTATTATTAATGATGGAACTACAGATTCATCATTGGATATCGCCGAATTATATGCTTCTAAATATGATTTTATTCATGTTTATAGCTATGAAAATGCTGGTATTTCTACAACTCGAAATCGTGCATTAGAAAAGGCAACTGGAGATTATTATTTGTTTGTAGATAGTGATGATTATTTAAATCCGCATATGATTGAAAAAATGATAAATGAAGCTATTAGAACGCATAGTGAGATTGTTACTTGTGGATACCGTATTGAGTATAAAGGATTATCAATTCCAGTGAGTCCGATGCGTAAAAAAAACATGGATTCTTTATCTGCATTAAGAGCATTGAGTCAAAATAAAGGT
Organism: Holdemanella sp. MSK.7.32; assembly: GCF_024460475.1. Classification (GTDB taxonomy): domain Bacteria; phylum Bacillota_I; class Bacilli_A; order Erysipelotrichales; family Erysipelotrichaceae; genus Holdemanella. The sequence continues at coordinate 591 of NZ_JANFYN010000032.1, forward strand.
ATTAATAATTATCCTTGGGGAAAACTATATGCGGCTTCTTGTTTTAAAGATGTTAAATTTCCAGATGAGAAAAAGGGATTCGAAGATACGTACACAGTTTTTAAAGCAATCTATAACGCAAATCGCGTTTCAATAATACCTAACTGTTATTATCATTACGTTAAACGTCCAGGATCTTTAACAGATCACATGGATCTTGTACAGGCGTATGAAATGCGTGCAGCGTATGAATATCAAGAGCTTTGTTTACATCAATGGTTTCCTAAAGAAAATTTTTATTACGACATTAACTTTTATAATAGTGATATGGTAATTCTATATACTTTGATTTTTTTCTATTCTAGAAAAGATCAACCTGTCTATGTACCGGCTGTAATTGATTGGTCAAAAATTAACATATTCTATCGTATTGGATATGTTGTATGGCGTTTAATCGCATGTGTAAAGTTTGGATGGTCTTTAAAATGGCAAGAGAATTAATTCGCAAGGCAACTCTAGAAGATATGCCTGTTTTATTAGAAATCTATGAACGAGCTAGAGAATTCATGGTTTCTACAGGAAATACAAATCAATGGACAAATGGATATCCATCAAGAGAAATTTTGACTGAGGATATTGAAAGAAATGAAATGTACGTTTTAGAAGATGAAGATGGCATTCAAGCAAGTTTTGTGTTTTATTGTGGTATTGATCCTTGTTACAATAAAATATATGATGGCCAATGGCTTAATGATGAACCGTATGGTGTTATTCATCGTATCGCAACACGAGGTTTAAAAAAGCATATGGCTGACATCATTTTAGAATATTGTGAATCTAAGATTGATAATATTCGTATGGACACACATATGGACAACAAGCCCATGCAAAATTTCATGTTGAAGCATGGATTTAAACATGTGGGTACAATTTATTTAAAAAATGGACAAAGTCGATTGGCCTTCCATTGTAATTTAAATAAAAATTAGGTAAACTTATAACAGTTTGGGGAGATTATAATTTATGGCATTTGAATCATTAAGTGAACGTTTAAATAAAGCATTTAAAAATATTTCAGGACAGGGAAAACTGACTGAGAAAAATATGAATGACATGTTAAAAGAAGTGCGCATGTCATTATTAGAAGCAGATGTTAATTACGATGTAGTAAAGAGCTTTGTCGAAAATGTAAAAGAAAAAGCACTAGGACAAGAAGTATTAGATTCTTTAAATCCTAGTCAAATGGTTGTTAAAATCGTACATGATGAATTGCAAGTATTATTAGGTGAAGAAGATGCTCGTATTCACTTTAAAAAGCAAGGCATGACTACGGTTATGATGGTTGGTTTACAGGGTACTGGTAAAACAACAGCAAGTGCAAAGATTGCGAATTACTGCAAAAACAAATTAGCACGTCGTGTTTTATTAGTCGCATGTGACGTTGTGCGTCCTGCAGCTATTGAACAGTTACAGACATTAGGAAAAAGTATTGATGTAGAAGTGTTTACTTGTGGACCAGAAACATCTGCGGTTGAAACAGCAAGACAGGCATTGGCCTATGCGAAAGATCGTCAAAAAGATTTAGTGATCTTCGATACGGCTGGTCGTTTGCACATTGATGAAGCATTAATGCAGGAACTTCAACAAATGAAGGATCTTGTTGTTCCTGATGAAATTTTATTAACTGTAGATGCGATGACAGGTCAAGATATTGTGACTGTCGCAAAAGAATTTAATGAGCAATTATCTGTAACAGGATTGATCGTTACAAAAATGGATGGCGATGCACGTGGTGGTGGATTGTTGTCAGTTCGTTCTATCACAAATGTACCTGTATTATTTGTGTCAAATGGTGAAAAAGTAGATGACTTAGAAGAGTTCCATCCAGATCGTATGGCAGATCGTATCTTGGGAATGGGAGATATTGTCACTTTAGTTGAACAGGCTCAAGATAAATTAGATATTGAAGTTCAGAAAAAAACGGCTGAACGTATGAAACAGGGTGTTTTTACATTCAATGATTTATTAGCACAATTAGGCCAGGTTTCTAAAATGGGATCTATGCAGAAAATGATGAATATGATTCCTGGTATTAATAAGGTAGCTAAAAATTTAGATGATGAAAAAATGAATTCACAGATGAAAAAGAGTGAAGCCATTATTTTATCGATGACAGAATATGAACGTGAAAATCCATCATGTTTAAAAGCATCAAGAAAGAATCGTATTGCCAAGGGTGCCGGAGTTAAAGTCATGGATGTCAATCGTTTGATTAATCAATTAGAACAGATGCAAATGATGACAAAGATGATGAGTGGTAAGGCAAAACTTCCTGATATGTCTGCTCTACAGAATATGCAGCGTGGAGGCGGAATGCCTGGAATGTCAAAGCATTCTGGTAGTAAAAAACAGAAACCAAAAAAGAAAAAGAAGAAAAAATAAAAAAATTAAGGTGTAAAGTAAAAATACTTGACACCTTTTTTTATTCATGTTATTCTTTATGAGCTTTAATAAATTAGAAAAGGTAGGAATTTAAATATGGTTAAATTACGTTTAAAAAGAATGGGTAAAAAGGGAGCTCCTTTCTACCGTATAGTAGCTGCTGATTCACGTAGTCCTCGTGATGGTCGTTTTATCGAACAAATCGGTACTTACAACCCAACTAAAGCTGAAGAAAAAGTAACTTTAGACAAAGAATTAGCAAAGAAATGGTTAAGCAACGGTGCACAACCAACTGATACAGTTCGTTCAATTTTATCACACGAAGGTGTTTTAAAAGAAATGCACGAAGCTAAAAGTTCAAAATAATGATTGATTTAGAAAAAACATTATTAGACATTTGTTTACCACTTGTAGATGATCAAAAAGCATTATCTGTAAAAACAATGGCAACTACAAATGATAATGAAATTTTATTGTATGTATACGCCAACAGCGAAGATGTTGCACGTTTAATTGGCCGTAAGGGTATTATGGCTAGCAGTATTCGTCAAATGATGTCTATTGCGGCGCGTGATGTACACAAAAGAATTTCAGTAAAATTTGAAGCGTATTAGGATGTGATTTCACATCCTGATTTTTTTAGGAGGACATATGATAAAAGTAGCTCAAATCATTAATACTCATGGACTTAAGGGTGAATGTAAATTGTATCTTGTGACAGATGATCCGCAGCATCGTTTTGAAAAAGGTAGAGTGTTACATTTAGAAGATGGTCGTACATTAACCGTTGTGCGTTATCGCGAACAAAAGGGTTTTGGCTATTGTTATTTTGAAGGTGTTGATTCAATTGAAAAAGCAGAACAATTAAAAACAAAAAATTTATTTATTGCCCAAGAGGATTTGCCTGAACTTGAAGAAGGTCAATATTATTATCATGAATTAATGCATTGTACTGTTTATAATGAAGAAAAAGAAAAGCTTGGAGAAGTTGTAGATATTTTAGAAACAGGTGCCAATCTAGTACTTCGTGTAAAATCAAAAGGAAATAGTTTCTTATTGCCTTTTGTACCCGCATTTATTGTTGATGTGCACAAAGAAGCTCATGAAATCACAATTCGTGAAATGGAAGGCTTACGATGAAAATATCTGTATTAACATTATTTCCAGAATACTTTGAACCTTTAATGACAACAAGTATTTTAAAGCGTGCCAAAGAAAAAGATTTATTTGAGTTTGAAACCATCGATTTTCGTCAGTTCACAAAAGAAAAACATGGACATGTGGATGATACACCATATGGTGGTGGTGCGGGAATGGTATTAATGTGTCAGCCTATATTAGATGCATTAGAATCCATTCGTACAGAAAATAGTACAGTTATTTTATTGACACCTCAAGGTAAGACATTTAATCAATCCATCGCAAAGGAATTATCTTTAAAGGAACATTTAATTTTTATTTGTGGTCACTATGAAGGATTTGATGAACGAATTCGTGATTATGTAGATATTCAAATGTCTTTAGGGGACTTTGTGCTAACTGGTGGTGAAAGTGCATGTATGGTCATGTGCGATTGCATATTACGTATTTTACCGGGTGTTATTCGCCAAGATTCCAGTGATGATGATTCTTTCTCAAATGGACTTTTAGAATATCCTCAATATACTAGGCCAGAAATCTATGATGGAAAAAGAGTTCCAGATGTATTATTGAGTGGTCATCATGCGAACATCAAGAAGTATAGACATGAAGAGTCTTTAAAAAGAACAGCGATGTATCGTCCGGATTTATTAGAAAATTTAAATTTAAATAAAGAAGATCAAAAAGTAGTCGATTCAGTATTAAAAATCAAAAAATAATTCTTGCGCAAAATCCATTGACATGGTAATATTAATAGGCGTTTACGCATAGGTAGTTCCGCTGGCACATTGTGTGAATGAACTGATAACCAAATATTAGAAAAGAAGGAGAAAAGAAAATGAACTTAGGATTAGTTAATGAAGTAACAAAATCACAATTGAAGACTGATATTCCAGCATTCCGTTCTGGTAGTACTGTTCGTGTTCACGTTAAAATCAAAGAAGGTGACAAGAGCCGTATCCAGGTATTCGAAGGTGTTGTAATTGAACGTGCAGGTGGAGGAATCTCTGAAACATTCACAGTTCGTAAGATTTCTAACCAAATTGGTGTTGAACGTAAATTCCCTTTACACTCACCAATCATTGACCACATTGAAGTAGTTCGTCACGGTAAAGTACGTCGTAACAAGTTATCTTATTTACGTAACCGTTCAGGTAAAGCTGCTCGTTTAAAAGAAGTTCGTTAATTGTTTAAAAAAAGTCTGATTTTCAGGCTTTTTTTTCTAAATAGCTTTATAATAGATTTATAACATTTAGGGGGTTAGAGATTATATGAAGAAGTCAAAGAAAAACGAGCTAAGGTACAATGAAGATGACGAACGTACTTTACTAGAAGATATACTTGATTTTGTTAAAGTGTTTGTCATTAGTGCCATTGTGATTTTATTGTTCGTAAATTTTGTGGCACATCCAGTTCGTGTAGATGGAAAAAGTATGTATCCAACATTAAAAGATGGGGAATTTGGATTCACAAATGTTGGAGGCGTATTATTAAATGGTGTAGAACGAGGGGATATAGTCGTTGTAACCATGGAAGAAAATGGGCAGAAAACACATTGGGTAAAACGTGTAATCGGATTACCTGGTGAAACTGTCAGCTGTGTAAATGATGTGATTTATATTAATGGAAAAGCATTGGACGAGACTAAATATATAGATCCGGACTATCGTCAGAAATTTATGGAAGAGCATGATAATTGTAATTGGTTTAATAAAGTGTTTAATTCTAATGATAAAGAGAATAAACGTAATTATAATCCGGATTTTGAAGATCGAACTTATATTGATTTTAAAGAAGTTACATTGGGTGATGATGAGTATTTTGTGATGGGAGATAACAGACCATTTTCTAAAGATTCACGCTATGTAGGTCCTGTTAAGAAATCACAGATCTTTGCCAAGAAGATGTTAGTCTTGTTACCAATTTCAGATATAGGAGTGAAAGATTAGTGGCAAACGTACAATGGTTTCCAGGTCATATGACCAAGGCCAAAAGGCAAATGGAAGAGAATTTAAAAAAAGTTGATTTTGTGATTGAGATTCGTGATGCAAGAATGCCAGATGCCAGTAAGAATCCAATGTTGGATCAATTGATTCAAAATAAACCGCGTTTGATTCTTTTGTCAAAAAAAGATAAGGCGGATAAAGAACTTACCAAACAATGGGTAAATGCCTTAGAAACAGAGAATCAAAAAGTATTAGCGTTGGATTTTATTCATGAAAATTTCTCAAAACAATTGATTAAGGCATCGAATGAATTATGTATCAATTTAATTGAAAAACAAAAACGTAAAGGAATGAAGCCTAGAGCTTTGCGTGCCATGGTGTGTGGAATTCCTAACGTAGGTAAAAGTACATTTATTAATACGTTTGCGAAACGTAAAGCGGCTCAAACTGGAGATCGTCCAGGCGTGACAAAGAGTCTTCAATGGATTAAGGTAGGTCAAACACTTGAGCTATTAGATACGCCGGGTGTATTATGGCCAAAATTTGAAGATCAACAAGTAGGTCTAAAACTTGCTCTATTGGGTTCAGTAAAAGATCAAGTTGTAAATATGGACGATTTGGCATTATTTGCGTGTGAATATTTAATGCAGGAAAAACCTGAAATCTTTGATACAGTATATCATGTCAAAATTGCGGATACGCCTTATGAAACATTACAGAATATCGCCATAAAACGTGGTTATTTATTAAAGGGTGAAATTGATGAAAATCGTTTGATGTTAAGTTTTGTCAAAGATATTCGTGAAAATAAGTGTGGCTTGATTACTTGGGAGAAACCACATGTTGGATAGACCTTTGGAGCATGATTACTGGGATCAAAATCAAAGTGTACTTGGTATGGACGAAGCAGGGCGAGGCCCTATTGCCGGTCCATTGATGGTAGCAGGAGTTATCTTTCCAAAGGGATATCAAAATGCGTTAATTGATGATTCTAAAAAATTGAGTGAAAAAAAGCGAGAAAAGTTGTTTAAAACAATTATTCAGGATGCTTTGTACTATCAAATTTTAGTTGTAGATGAAAAGACGATTGATAGGAAAAATATCTATCGTGCAACACAAGAAGCTATGATGGAAATTGCCAATAAAGCACAATGTGATTTTGTGTTGAGTGATGCGATGCCATTACCAGATATTGATAAACCTTACCAAGCTATTGTGAAGGGAGATCAAAAATCATTGTCTATTGCGGCGGCAAGTATTTTAGCGAAAGTTACGCGTGATCACTGGATGAAAAAGCTGGATGAAATGTATCCACAGTATGGTTTAGCCAAACATAAAGGATATCCGACAAAAGCGCATATTGAAGCTTTAAACAAGTATGGATTACAGTATTTCTATCGAAGAAGTTATGGTCCTGTAAAAAAACTTGAAGAAATTAGACTTTTTTAGTTAAAAGTCTCTTTTTTTTCGTATATGAGTATATGAGAATAAAAAGAGAAGCTATTTTATGGTATGCCATCCAATATGATGGAGATTGGAAGAAAATTGGCAATGCGATAAGGGCACATGAAAACTATTCCATCATTGCATATCCATATCCTTATCTTACAATCGTTGATGAGATGTATCCTGAAGCATTTAAACATTTAAGATATCCGCCATGGATTATTTTTTATCAGGGTAATGTTTGTTTGTTGAAAGAAAAAGGTGTAGGTATAGTAGGAGCTAGAAACTGTTCAGTGCAGGCACTGCAAAATACGGATACAATCGTACAAAGACTCCAATCAAGGTACGTCATTGTATCTGGTCTTGCCAAAGGTATTGATGCCAGGGCCCATTTGAATGCATCAAAAACAATTGGTGTGCTTGGTTGTGGAATCAATGTGATTTATCCAAAGGAAAACACGTTTTTATTTGAAAAGATGAAAAAAAGCGGATTGATCATTAGTGAATATCCCATGCATGTGAAGCCCTTGGCTTATCATTTTCCATGGCGTAATCGCTTGATTGCCGCTTTAAGCAGCAACTTAGTTGTGATTGAGGCAACCTATAAAAGTGGAACAATGATTACTGTGAATGAATGTCTCGAATTGAGTGTTCCTATTTATTGTGTGCCTACGGCTTTTCAAGATGAAAAGTATCAAGGATGTAACTACTTGATTAGTAATGGAGCCAATATTTTGGTGGATATAAAAGATATTGATGATATCTGAGGATTGACAAATTGAAATTTTTAATGTTTTATATAGCGTGAATATGGGGGAAACAAATGAAAAAACATTTAGTTATTGTGGAGTCGCCTTCCAAATCGAAGACGATTGAAAAATATTTAGGAAAAGAATACAGAGTTGTTTCCAGCAAAGGCCATGTATGTGATTTGGCGACAAGCGGAAAAGAAGGTTTAGGAATTGATGTAGATCATGATTTCGAACCTAAATATAAAATTAGCAAAGAGAAAAAAGAAGTAGTGAAAGAATTAAAAGAGTACGCTTCTAAAGCACAAGATATCTATCTTGCCAGTGACCCGGACCGTGAAGGAGAAGCAATCGCATGGCATTTAGCACGTGTATTAGATTTAAATACAGAAGACAATAATCGTATTGTTTTCCATGAAATCACGAAGCCTGCAATTCTTGAAGCTATGAAAGAACCAAGAAAAATTGATATGGACCTTGTGAAATCACAAGAAACACGTCGTATGTTAGATCGAATTATTGGGTTTAAACTCAGCAAATTGCTGCAGAATAAAATCCAGTCTAAATCTGCAGGACGTGTGCAATCTGTGGCGTTGAAATTGATTGTTGATCGTGAAAATGAAATCAAGGCGTTTAAACAAGAAGAGTATTGGACGATTCATGCACAATGTAAAAAGCAGAATAAAGCATTTGAAGCAGATTTAGTGAAGGTTGAAGGTAAAAAGCCTAAAATCAAAAATGAAGAAGAAGCTAAAGCACTATTGGAAAGGTGCAGTGGAGAATATATTGTTTCATCGATTTCTAAAAAGCAGAAAAAGAAACAACCTAAACTTCCATTTACTACATCGACTATGCAGCAGGAAGCCAGTACAAAATTAGGATTTGGTGCAAAGAAGACAATGAGTGTAGCTCAAAAAATGTATGAAGGTATTGATCTAGGCGGAAATATGGAAGGTTTGATCACGTATATGCGTTCGGACTCAACACGTTTATCTGATATTTTTGTTTCAGATGCCAAGAAATTCATCACAAATACATATGGTAAAGAATATGTTGGACATGTACATCAAAAGAATGGTAAAAATACGCAGGACGCACATGAAGCCATTCGACCAACAAACATTAATCGTACACCCGAATCCATCAAAGACCATTTAACGAATGATCAATATCGTTTGTATTCACTAATTTATGCGCGTACTTTGGCATCCTTAATGAAAGATGCCGTATATGATGTGACGAGTGTTAAAATCACAAACAACGATTTAGAATTTAGTGCAAGCGGACAAACTATGACTTTTGATGGTTACTACAAAGTATATTCTAAATATGAAAAACAAAGCGATGCTTTACTTCCTAAGTTGGAAGAAAATGAAGTTTTAAAAAATGTAACTCCAACTTCAAAGCAGCACTTTACAGAACCACCAGCACGTTATACAGAAGCACGCCTGATTAAAGATCTTGAAGAAAAGTCAATTGGTCGTCCAAGTACATATGCGACAATTATTGATACTTTACAAAAACGTGGCTATGCCTCATTAGAAAAGGCAAGTGAAACTTCAAAGACGAAGGTATTTATTCCTAGTGAGCAGGGGATTTTGACAAATGAAAAACTACAACAGTATTTCTCAAGTGTCATCAACGTAGAATATACGGCAGATATGGAAAAAACTTTGGATGAAATTGCTGAAGGAAACGAGGACTCTGTATCTTACATGCACAAATTCTATGATAAATTTGCTCCACTTGTAGAAGATGCCTATGAAAAAATGCCAAAGAAGGAATTAGAACGTGTAGGACGTACTTGCCCTGAATGTGGTGGAGAGCTTGTTTATCGTAATGGCCGTTTTGGTAAGTTTATTTCTTGTATTAACTTTCCAACATGTCGCTACACTGAAAATGATGAAGAAGAACTTCCAGAAGAGGCAAAAGAAGAAAAAATCTGTCCGAACTGCGGAGCTAAGATGGTGATTAAAAGAGGGCGTTATGGCCAGTTCTGGGCATGTTCAAATTATCCGGAATGCAAAACCATCGAATCTTTGAAAAAGAAGGCGAAACCTGAGCCAACAGGTGAAATGTGTCCAGAGTGTGGACATGAGCTTGTCAGAAGAAAATCACGTTTTGGGACAACTTTCATTGGTTGTTCAAATTATCCAAAATGCCACTATATAAAAAAAGAACCTAAGAAAACAGAGGAAGATAAATAATGGAACAAGTTACGGTTGTAGGAGCAGGACTTGCCGGGTGTGAGGCAACATGGCAGCTCGTAAAAAGAAATATTCCGGTTCGATTGATTGAAATGCGTCCTAAAAAGGAAAGTCCAGCCTTTCATACAGATCGATTTGCGGAACTTGTGTGTTCGAATTCACTTCGATCCAATGCGATGAATAATGCGGTAGGTATTTTAAAAGAGGAATTACGCCAAATGGATTCATTGATTATGAAATCAGCAGATATGCATGCTGTACCAGCTGGAAGTGCCTTGGCAGTTGATCGTGAGACTTTTTCACAATATATTACCGACACAATTAAGAATCATCCATTGGTTGAAGTTGTCAATGAAGAAATGACAGATTTACCCCAAGGACCATGCATTATCGCAACAGGACCTTTGACAAGTGATTCTCTAGCAAAGGCTATACATGATTTCACTTCTGAAGATACTTTCCATTTCTATGATGCAGCAGCACCTATCATTCAAAAGGATTCGATTGATTTTAGTAAAGCCTACTATAAGTCTCGCTATGACAAAGGTGAAGCAAGTTATATCAACTGTCCGATGAATGCGGATGAATTTGAAGCATTCTATGATGCATTGATTCATGCAGAATGTGTGAATTTGCACGATTTTGAAAAAGAAACTTATTTTGAAGGTTGTATGCCCATTGAGGAAATGGCACGTCGTGGAAAGAAGACTATGTTGTTTGGGCCATTAAAGCCGGTGGGATTGGAAAAAGACAAGGATTCACATCCCGTTGCCGTAGTTCAGTTACGCCAAGATAATGTAGCTGCAAGTATGTACAATATTGTTGGTTTCCAGACACATTTAACTTGGCCTGAACAAAGAAGAGTTTTCGCTTTGATTCCTGGATTAGAAAATTTGAAAATTACTCGTTATGGTGTTATGCATCGAAATTCTTATTTATCAAGTCCAATTGTTTTAAAAGAAACATATCAATCAAAGAAACGTGATGATTTATTCTTTGCCGGACAATTAACGGGAGTTGAAGGTTATGTTGAATCTTGTGCATCCGGATTGATTGCCGGAATCAATATGTCATTGTGTATGCAGAATAAGGAACCAATTTGTTTTGGAAATACTTGTGTGATGGGCTCACAAGCATACTATATTACGCATTGTGATCCAAAACATTTCCAGCCAATGAATGCAAACTTTGGCATTATGCATTTAAACGAAAAATGTAAGAAACATGAGCGTAAAGAAAAATTTGCTGCTCAGGCACTTTCTCGTATTCAAGAAATTCAGGAACAAGTCAATGGATGAGTTGATTGATCGTTTTCTAAAATATATATATCGAAAGAATACGCAATCCGATAAAACTATCGAATCGTATAAAAATGATTTGAACCAATATAAAGAATATTTATTAAGTCAATCTATGGATTCTTTTGAATCGTGTGATAGATTGACTTTTATGAATTTTCTAGCCACATTGGATCATTTAAAATCAAGTTCGATTGCACGTAAAATGAGTGTATATCGTTCTTTCTATGCGTATTTGGCAGAGTATATGGGTATCAATGAAAATCCTTTATTAGGGATACAGACACCAAAGAAGTCAAAACAAATTCCAGATTTTTTATTTGTAGAAGAAATTCAGGAATTTTTAAATTCTTATAATGACGCCAAAGAAGATCAATATCGCGATCGCATATTATTTACGATGATGTATGCATGTGGATTACGTGTTAGTGAATGTGTTTCTTTGGAATGGAATCAAATTGATTTAAACAATCGAATCGTGCATATTCGAGGTAAAGGGGATAAAGATCGTATTGTACCTTTTTATCAAGGTTTTGAAAAAGAATTGTTGGAATATAAAAATAGTTTTTGGTCAAAATATGCAGTGGATGATCATGTATTTGTGAATTTAAGAGGTAAACAATTAACTTCTCGTGGTATTCAGTATTTAATGGATAAACATGCCAAAGCCATTGGAATGCATATGAAATTGCATCCACATATGCTGAGACATAGTTTTGCGACACATTTATTAGATAATGGAGCGGATATTCGTGTTGTTCAAGAGTTACTAGGACATTCATCTTTATCAACAACACAAATTTATACGCATGTGACTACAGCACAGTTAGTGAAGGCTTATAAAAAAGCGCATCCTTTTGAAAAATAACATCTTGCAAGTTAAAAAGGTTATTGCTATAATGTAAAAGCGCGTGATTGCGCTTATAACACACATCATGGATTCGTGTGCCCGTGCACATCAGTGTTGCATGCGTCTGAAATGATGGAGGAGAAACGGAAAGGTAGGACTATTATGTCAATCGTATCAATGAAGAAAATGTTAGAGAACGGTGTTCACTTTGGTCACCAGACTCGCCGTTGGAACCCAAAGATGAAACCATTCATCTACACAAGTCGCAACGGGGTTTATATCGTAGATTTAAACCAAACTCAAGCACAAATCGAAGCTGCTTACAATGAATTAAAAGCAATTAGCGAACGTGGAGGAAAAGTATTGTTCGTAGGAACAAAGAAACAAGCTGCAGAAGTTGTTGAAGAACAAGCTTTACGTTCAGGATCTTTCTACGTTAACAAACGTTGGTTAGGTGGTTTATTAACAAACTTCCGTACAATCCAAAAACGTATTAAACGTTTAGTAGAAATCGAAGAAATGGAAGCTAGCGGAAAAATCGAAGTTTACACTAAGAAAGAACAAGCTAACTTACGTAAAGAAAAAGCTAAATTGGAAGGTTCTTTAGGTGGAATCAAAGAAATGAAGAAACTTCCAGATGCATTAGTTGTTATTGACCCAAAAGAAGAACACAATGCAATCGCTGAAGCTAAAAAATTAGGAATCCCTGTATTCGCTATGTTAGATACAAACTGTGATCCAGAAGATGCTGATTTTGCAATCGCTTCTAATGATGATGCAGTTCGCTCAATCAAATTAGTTACAACAATCTTAGCAGACGCTATCGTTGATGCTAAGGGTGGTCTATTAGAAATGGCTTACTTAGATGAAACTGAAGATGATGTAACTATGGAAGACGTAATCAAAAATGTTGAAGCACAAATCGCTGAAAACGAACGTCGTCGTCGTCAAAGAAATGAAGAACGTAGAAAACGTAACTTCGAACGTAAAAACCGTCGTCCTTTCAATAAGAAAAATGATGACGCAAAACCAGCTGCAAAAGCTGAAGAAGCAAAAGCTGCTGAATAATAAAAAAATATAGGAGGATGCTAAAATGGCTATCACTGCTGCTCAAGTAAAAGAATTACGTGAAAAAACAGGTGCTGGTATGATGGATTGCAAAAAAGCCTTAACTGAATGTGAAGGTGACATTGCAAAAGCTGTTGACTGGTTACGTGAAAAAGGAATCGCAAAATCTGCTAAAAAAGAAGGACGTATCGCTGCTGAAGGTTTAACTCGTGTTGCTGTTAGTGGAAACACTGCTGTATTATTCGAAGTTAACTCAGAAACAGACTTCGTAAGTAAGAACGAACAATTCTTAGGTTTAATGGATACTTTACAAGAAGCAATTCTTGCAAACAAACCTGCTACAACTGAAGAAGCTTTAAATGTTCAAACTGCTGAAGGAACTATCAATGATTTAATCATCAACGCTACAGCTACTATCGGAGAAAAAATTTCTTTCCGTCGTGTTGCTGTTGTTGAAAAAGCAGATGATGAAATCTTCGGTTCATACATGCACATGGGTGGATCAATTTCTGCTGTTGTAGTTGTTAAAGGAACGCAAGATGCTACTGTAGCTAAAAACTTAGCAATGCAAGTTGCTAGTATGGCTCCAAAATATGTATCTCAAGCTGAAGTACCAGGTGAAGAAGTTGAACACGAACGTGAACTTCAATTACAAATGATGAAGGCTGATCCTAACATGGCTAAAAAGCCAGAAAAAGTATTGGAAGGAATCTTAAAAGGAAAAGTTGATAAACACTTTAAAGACCAATGCTTATTAGATCAAGAATATTTCTTAGAACCTAAAACTAAGGTTTCTCAATTCTTGAAAGACAACAAGGCTGAAGTAGTAACTTTCGTACGTTTCCAAACTGGTGAAGGTATCGAAAAACGTGAAGAAAACTTTGCTGAAGAAGTTGCTGCTCAAATGGCTAAGTAATTTATCTTTTACTTTAAAACCCTTGGAATTTCCAAGGGTTTTTCTTTTTAAATAGCGTAATATAGTGTATAATTGTTGTGACAATTCAATAAGGAGCAATATTATGTATAAACGTGTTTTATTAAAATTAAGTGGCGAAGCTTTGTCTAGCCCTGAAGCTGCTTTTGATCCAGAAATCTTAAAAAGATTGGCAAAAGAGTTAAAAGAAGTACAAAAATTAGGGGTAGAATTAGCAATTGTTGTCGGTGGTGGCAACTTCATTCGTGGTAAAATGATGGCTGAAATGGGAATGAACCGTGCTCAAGCCGATTATATGGGTATGTTAGGTACTGTAATCAACGCTTTAGCTGTTCAAAATGCATTAGAACAAGAAGGCGTTCAAACACGAGTACAGACAGCTGTTGAAATGCAAAAGGTTGCAGAACCATTCATCTTAAGACGTGCTTTACGTCACTTGGAAAAAGGAAGAATCGTTATTTTTGGAGCTGGTACAGGTTCTCCATACTTCTCAACAGATACAACTGCAGCATTACGTGCATCTGAAATTAATGCAGATGTTATCTTGATGGCTAAAAATGGTGTTGATGGAGTTTATGATTCAGATCCAAAGAAAAATCCAAATGCTAAGAAATACGACACACTAAATTATATGGACGTATTAAACGAGGGATTACAAGTCATGGACTCAACAGCTATTAGTATGTGCATGGATAATGATATTGATTTAGTTGTTTTCAATATGAATGAACCTGGTAATATTGTCAAAGCAGTTCGCCGTGAAGTTAACGGTACAACAATCACTAAAAAGAAATAAGGAGAATTAAAATGAGTGATATTTTATTAAATGCAGAAGAAAAAATGATGGGTGTTATTGATAATTTAGAATTAAACCTTCGTCAAATCCGTACTGGACGTGCCAGTGGACAAATGTTAGAACGTGTACAAGTTGAATATTATGGTGCAATGACACCAATCAACCAGATGGCTCAGATTTCTGTTGTTGAAGGTACACAACTTGTTATTAAACCTTATGATCGTTCAATCATTAAAGATATTGCACACGCAATTCAAGCTGCTAACTTAGGATTGAATCCTCAAGCAGAAGCCGATGTCATTCGTATTCAAGTTCCTCAATTAACTGAAGATCGTCGTAAAGAATTAGCTAAAGATGCACAAAAATATGGTGAAGAAGCTAAGATTGCGATTCGTAACGTACGTCGTGATGCGAACGATGCTATTAAAAAAGATAAAGAACTTCCAGAAGACGAACAAAAACAAACATTAGAAGAATCACAAAAATTAACAGACAAATACATTAAAGATGTTGATTCAATTTGTGAAGCAAAGAAAAAAGAAATATTAAATGTCTAAGTCCAAACTTGATTTGGACTTTTTTAAAAAGGAGGTTTTTATGGCACCAAAAACAGTAGCTATAATTATGGATGGTAATGGTCGTTGGGCCAAAAAAAGAGGCTTACCAAGAACGGCAGGACACAAAAAGGGTGCGGATACAATTCGTACTGTGGCTCTAGCTGCACAAGATATGGGAATTCAAAAATTGATTCTATATGCTTTTTCAACAGAAAACTGGAAAAGACCAGAAGATGAAGTTTCCTATTTATGTAAATTACCAGGACTATTCTTTAATAAATTTATTAATGAATTGATGGAAAAGAACATTCGTGTAACTTTTGCCGGTGAATTAGAAAAATTCCCACAAGCAACACAAAATGTAATTAATAAGGCTGTAAATATGACTAAGGATAATACTGGATTAGAATTATGCTTAGCCATTAATTACGGTTCGCGAAGAGAAATGTTACTTGGTATGAAAAAATATGCGGATGAGGTTGCTCAAGGTAAACGTGAAAATGATTTAACTGAGGAAGAGTTCTCAAAATATTTATTTGTACCAGAAGATATTGATTTGATGATTCGTACAAGTGGAGAACTTCGTATTTCGAATTATTTGTTGTGGCAACTCGCCTATGCGGAATTGATTTTTACACCAGTCGCATGGCCTGATTTTGATGAAAAAGCATTAAAAGATTGTCTAGACGAATTTGCTTCAAGAGATCGCAGATTTGGAGGCTTAACTTCATGAAACAAAGAATAATTACCGCTATTGGTATCATTCTTGTTGTAGCACTACCAGTAGCTCTTGGAGGATATTGGTTAGAAGCTCTTGCCTTGTTTATTGTTTGTGCAGGTGCATATGAATGGATGCATATTCAGCCAGATTTTAAAAGCTGGCCTAAATATGTTCTTCCACTTAGTGCTTTAGCCGTTGTTTTAACAAGAGTTTTACCGGATAAATACTTTTTCGTTGTTGTGACACTGATTGTTGTATTCTTATGGAGTCTTGTTGTTTTTGTTGAAAACTTCTCAATTATAGATGCCTTTGTGTGTATTTCATACGTTATAATTTTCTCACTCGTATATCATGCGGTAGGACAAATCGCAAACGTACATCAGTACCTATGGACGATTGTTTTTGCAACATACGGAAGTGATACAGGAGCCTATTTTGTGGGTCGAGCTATTGGAAAGCACAAAATGAATCCTAGAATCTCACCTAAAAAGAGTTGGGAAGGTTTTGTAGGAGGCATTGTATTTGGCTTTGTATTAAGTTTTGTGGTTAGTTTTAGCTACGTATCAAACTTAAACCCAGTTTTAAATACATTCTTATGTTTAGTATGTCCTATTACTGCAGAACTTGGAGATTTGTGTTTTAGTGCTATTAAACGTCATTTTGCTGTAAAAGACTTCTCTAATCTTTTACCAGGGCATGGTGGCGTTTTAGATCGTGTAGATTCACTATTATTAAATATCATGGTATTTAGTGTTTTATATACAATCATTCTCTAAGGGGGATTTGAATGGATTTTATTATTGGTATAATAGCATTTGTCGTGATGCTAAGCGTGATCGTCATTTTACATGAGTTAGGACATTTTTTAGTTGCTAAACATTTTGGGGTTTACTGTAAAGAATTTTCTATTGGCATGGGACCATGTCTTTATCAAAAACAAGGAAAAGAGACTGCTTTTTCAATTCGCGCCATTCCTTTTGGCGGCTATGTAATGATGGCTGGTGAAGAAGATGGCTCACAAAGTGAAGAAGATAGCTGGCTAAAGGATGTTCCGAAAAATAGACGCTTAAACGGTATTGAAAAATGGAAACAAGTCTGCATCATGATTGCTGGTATTGTGATGAATATTTTATTGGCATGGATCATATATATGGGTGTGGCCTTAGCTCAAGGCTATGTAGTAGAAGAGGCAAAACCAGTTGTCTATGTAGTCGAAGAGGACTCTGTGGCACAAAAAGCAGGTCTAGAAAAAGATGATCACATTGTTAAAGTTCAAAGTGAAGATGGAAACAGTATTCAACCTAAAACACAATATGAAATTTTAGAGTTTATTCAATATCATCATGATACATTGACATTAACTGTAAAGCGTGATGGCACAACATTTGAAACCACACTAACTCCATCTTATGATAAAGATATGGAAGGCTATACACTTGGCTATAAGGCGATTGCATATGCGAAGAAGATTCCTTGGTATCAATCTTTATGGGTTGGCTGTCAAAATACCTGGGATAGTGCAACAACTATATTTAAATCTTTGAATATGATCATTCATGGACAGGGATTAGAAAACTTATCGGGTCCCGTTGGCATTTTAAATGTCACTAGCAAATCTGTACAATATGGATTGGATATGTATTTTAGTTTGTTTGCGATGATTTCATTAAATATTGGAATCTTTAATGCCATTCCTATTCCAGCACTTGATGGTGGAAGAATTTTGATTTTGTTGATTGAAAAATTAATTGGACGTAAAGTTTCTACAAAAGTAGTAGAAAATATCATCATGGCAAGTTTTGTGCTATTGATGTTGTTGTTTTTATACGCGACATATAATGATATTGTTCGATTGTTTTAAAAAAAGGACCTATATTTTGGAAATTCCAAGATATAGGTTCTTTTCACATAAAATATAGAATAGCTAATAAGTGACAAATACTAGCTAAAATGATGAAGATATGCCATACAAAATGAAAAAATCTTTTTTGAGGCTTCGAATAAAAGAAAGTACCCATGGTATACATAACACCACCTAAGGCAATCAAAATGATAAATATAGGTTGAGTTTCTCTGATTAGCGTAGGTAAAATAAAGATAGCTAACCAACCCATGATCATATAGATTGTCATTGAGAGTTTAGGATAACTTTTCGTCGCAATCGATTTCAATAAGATTCCAGCAATTACCATAACCCATTCGATAGCTAAAATTGTATATCCTTTCCAGTTGTTCATAAGATTTAGACAAATGGGCGTATAAGTTCCTGCGATAGCCAATAAGATCATAATGTGATCTAATTTTCTAAATACATATTTGTGTGTTGTTTCATGTGGCATGCTGTGATAAAGACAAGACCCTGTAAACATAAAGAGCAGACAAATCAAGAATACTGCTGTTCCAAGTGTTTTGATTGCTCCGCCTTGTAAATAAGCACGAACACTATAGTATGGAAGTGCAAATAGAATCAAAAGTGCCATAACTCCATGTGTGATACAGTTTCCTACTTCTTCACCAAAACAAAGTGGATAAACATACCGCATACTATCTTTCTTGTTCATGCACATACTATAACATAATAATAAATAATATACAATCTAGAAATAGATACTAGATATATTTTATGTGATTTTTTTGATATAATACACTAGTTAGAGTGGAGGGTCTTGATGTTTTTAAAACGTATTGAATTACAAGGCTTTAAAAGCTTTGCAGATAAAACAGTGATTCAATTTGATCAAGATATTACAGGCATTGTAGGACCAAACGGATGTGGTAAAAGTAATGTGAATGATGCCATTCGTTGGGTACTTGGTGAACAGAGTGTTAAATCACTTCGTTCAGGTACTAATATGTCAGATATTATCTTCTCAGGAAGTGAATATAGAAAACCTGTAAACATGGCACGCGTTACATTGGTATTTGACAATTCAACACGTGTTTTTGATTCGGATTTTGATGAAATCGAAATTACACGACAAATTTTACGTGCCAATAATGAAGCAAGTTATTTTATAAATAAAACACCATGCCGATTAAAAGATATTAATGATTTAGTCATGGATACAGGATTAGGAAAAGATTCCTTAAGTATTATTACGCAGGGAAATATTTCTTCTTTTGCGGATGCCAAGCCAGAAGATAGACGTTCTTTATTTGAGGAAGCTGCGGGTGTCGCAAAGTATAAAAAGAGAAAAAAGATGTCATTGTCTAAATTAGAGCAGACAAAAGAAAATCTAGATCGTTTGCAGGATATTCTAGATGAGCTTGAAAGACAAATTGGGCCTTTGGAAAAACAAGCTAAAAAGGCAGAAAAATATATTTCTTTAAGAGATAAACTATCTAAAATTGAAATTAGTGTATTGGTTGAGGATATTGATCAATATAATGATAAAATTAATCAGATCAATAAAGAATTGTTTGATATCCAAGCTATGCATACATCAGAAAATGCGGAGCTTTTAAAGCAGGAAAATCGCTTAGAAAGCATTCGAAAAGAAATGTATGCTCTAGATAAACAAATCAATGAGCTGCAAGGAAAATACACAAAGGCGATGGAAGAAAATTATCAGCTTGAAAGACGTAAAATCGAGCAGGATGAAAAGCGAAAGTATATGTTGCAGGTAGCGGATAAACAAGCTCGTCAAAAAGAATTACAGGCTATGCTTGAAGAAGCACGATTCGAATATCAGGATCGTCATCAGCGCTTAATGCAGACGCAACAAGATTTAAATAACCGTCGTAATATTGTGAATGATTTGAAAACAAAAATTTCTAAGGCTCGTTATGAATCGGATCAGGCAAACAATATCTTGATACAGCTACAAAATCGTAGACAAGTATTGGAAAATATGATGAAGCAGCCTTTTGCTCATCAACAAGGTGTGCGTTCTGTAATGCAGGCAAAAAACTCTTTATCTGGTGTTTATGGAGTTGTCAGTGAATTGTTGATTGCACATGCCGATAAAGCATTGGCGGTAAATGCAGCATTAGGTGGAAGTATCTATCAAATCATCACCAAAAATGAGGCAGATGCAAGAAATGCCATTTCATTCTTGAAACGAAACCGTAGTGGACGTGCAACTTTCTTACCATTAAGTGTATGTCATCCTAGAAAAATGAATGAACAAGTGATCACAATTGCTTCAACAAGTCCAGGCTTTTTAGGCTTTGCGAGTGAATGTGTTGACTGTAAAGAGATCTTTGATCCCGTTAAAGAACGATTGCTTGGTAATGTGATTGTGGTGGATACATTGCAGAATGCGAATGAAACTGCGAAACGATTACGTTATGCATATAAAATTGTTACCCTGGATGGTGATATCGTACATACAGGTGGTAGTATGACGGGTGGTGTTACGAAGAATCAAAGTACACCAGTCACAATGCGACAGGAATTAGAAACAATCAATTCAAAAATTGAAGGGCAAAAAATCAAAGCCGACAATTGTTTGGATGAAACAGAGATTCTTACGCAGAAACTTCAAAAAGAAAACGATGCGATTGTAACTTTACAGATTGAATTGGCTAAGCTAGAAAATATTTATGCGACTAAAAAGGCAAAATACGATTCAATTTTAGCTGAATATCAGGAGTTAGGTGTAGATATTGAAGATAGTGGTGAATTAGCACAAGATGATCTTGTTGTACAAATGTCTAAGATGCATGCTGTATTGGATTCATTGTCTCTAGAGATTCAAAGCTTGCGTCAGACTCGTTTTGATAAAGGAAATGAAGCAGAACAACTCGAAAATCAGATTCGTTTAGTTCGTAGAGAAATGAGTTCTAAACAATCGCAGATCCATAACTATGAAATGGAAGTTGTGAAAATCAAAACGCAGTTAGAGAATGCATTGAATCGCTTAAGCACAGATTATGAAATGACATATGAGTATGCGTTAACTAAAAAAGAAGATGTCGAAATCGAAAGTGCTAAAGAAGAAGTTATTCAACTTCGTCAAGCTATTTCTCGTTTGGGAAATGTGAATTTGGATGCACCAAACGAATATAAAGAAGTCAAAGAGCGTTTTGATTTTATGACAAGCCAAAAAGAAGATTTAGAAAAGGCAAGTCAACAAATATTGGCAGCCATTGATGAGATGGATAAGACAATGATCAGTCAATTTACTGAGATGTTTAATAAAATTAATGCTGAACTAGATGGCGTATTCAAGGCTATGTTTGGTGGAGGACGTGCTAGTCTTTCCATGGTGGATCCAGAAGACGTATTGAATACGGGTATTGATATTGATGTTCAGCCTCCTGGAAAAATGGTTAAAAATATCCAGACATTCTCGGGTGGAGAAAAAGCTTTGATTGCGATTAGTGTATTGTTTGCGATATTGAAGGCTCGTACAATGCCTTTATGTATCTTTGATGAGGTAGAAGCTGCATTAGACCAGGCAAATGTTGAGCGTTTTGCCCGTTATTTATCTCATTATCGTGGTCAATCTCAATTTATTGCGGTAACACATAGACCAGGAACTATGGAACAGTGCGATACGTTATATGGGGTTACAATGCAAAAAGATGGTGTTAGTAAAGTGTTAAAAGTGCAATTGAAAGATGCAGTACATATAGCTAAGGAGGAAAAGTAATGTCGGTCTTTTCGAAAATAAAAGAAGCTTTCGTAAAAAGCGAAGATAAAGATAAATATTTATCAGGCCTTGATCGTTCAAAGAAAAGCTTTGGAGATCGTATACGTGCTTTATCCAATAACTTTCATGGAATTGATGATGACCTATTAGAGCAAATTATGGTTATTCTACTTGAGAGTGATGTGGGTATTCATACAGCACAAAAAATTGTGGATGCGTTTGAATCAAATGGAAAACATGTTAAAGAATATGATTCCATGTTAGATTATTTGGTTTCAATTCTATATGATTTCTATGATGAATCAAACGACGAACCAATTAAAATGAATGAAGAAGGTCCAACTGTTATTTTAATGGTTGGTGTAAATGGTAGTGGTAAGACAACTACAAGTGCAAAATTAATTCAATACTACAAGGAACAAGGTAAGAAAGTCGCGGTTGCTGCAGCTGATACTTTCCGTGCTGGAGCTATTGATCAAATTGATACTTGGGCAACACGTTTAGGTGTTCATTGTGTTAAAGGAAAAATGAACCAAGACCCAAGTTCCGTATTAGTTGATGCTTGTCGTTATGCCAAAGAAAATGATATTGATATTTTGATTTGCGATACAGCGGGTCGTCTACAAAATAAAACAAATTTAATGAATGAATTAAGTAAGATGCACCGTGTTGTACAAAGAGAAATTGAGGGAGCACCACAAGAAGTCTGGTTAGTTTTAGATGCGACAACAGGTCAAAACGGTATTTCACAGGCAAAAGTATTCTTGGAAGCAACTGATGTAACAGGTATCGTTTTAACGAAGATGGATGGTACGGCAAAAGGTGGAGTTGTACTCGCGATTCGTGATCTATTACACTTACCAGTTCGTTTCCTAGGTCTAGGAGAAAAGCCTGCTGATTTAAGACCATTTGATATCAATGCCTTCTTGATGGGAATCACAAAGGGTATGGAAGAATAATGATTTCAAAATTAGATGCGAATGATTTATTAGATGTGTATGGAGACTTGTTGACTAAACGTCAAAGAGAGATATTATCTCTTTACTATGAGGAAGATTTCTCTTATACTGAAATAAGTGAGGAACTAGAGATTTCTCGTGCAGCCGCGATGGATTCGGTACATCGAGCTACGAAATTACTGGAAAAATATGAAGCAGCGATTGGTTATGTCGCTAAGAAAAAATTATTGGATTCATGGATTTTACATCATGAAGATGTTGAACAAATCGAAATATTAAAAGAAATTTTTTAGGAGGATCAAAAAATGTCGATTGTTATGAGTGTTAATGCAGGAAGTTCATCTTTGAAATTCCAAGTTTTCAAAATGCCAGAAGAAGAAGTTCTAGCACAAGGAAACGTAGAACGTATTGGTTTAAACGATTCTATTTTTGGAATGAAAGCCAATGGAGAAAAAATTGAAGAGATCTTAGATATCAAAGATCATGCAGTGGCTGTAAAAAAATTAATGGAAGCATTAATTGAACACAAAGTTGTAAATAGTTTAGAAGATATCAAAGCGATTGGTCATCGTGTTGTTCATGGTGGAGAATATTTCTCTCATTCAGTACCTGTAGATGCAGATGTTGAAGCTAAAGTAGAAGAATTATGTGCATTAGCTCCATTACACAACCCAGCTGCATTAGTTGGATATCGTTCATTTAGAGATGCTTTACCAGAGTGTAAACACACATTCGTATTTGATACAGCATTCCACCAAAGTATGCCAGAAGAAAACTATATTTTCCCTCTTCCATATGAATATTATACTAACGATAAAGTACGTCGTTATGGTGCTCATGGAACAAGTCATGAATATTTGACAAAACGTTTGGCTGAGCTTCAAGGAAAAACACAAGAAGAAATGAATATCATCACTTGTCACTTAGGAAATGGTGCTAGTATTACAGCTGTTAAAAATGGTAAATCATATAAAACATCAATGGGATTCACACCTCTTGGAGGAATCATGATGGGAACTCGTTGTGGAGATATTGACCCTGCAATCGTTCCATTCTTAGAAAATAAATATGGATATACACCAGATGAAATGGATACAATCATGAATAAAAAATCGGGTATGTTAGGCGTAAGTGGAATCTCTAGTGATGGTCGTGACATTGAAGCAGCTGTCAAAGAAGGAAACCCACGTGCTATTTTAACTCAAAACGTATATGTAAATCGTATTGTCGAAGTTGTATCAGGATACTACGGATTAATGGGTGGTGCTGATGCGATTGTTTTTGCCGGTGGTATCGGTGAAAATGATTGTGCAATGCGTCAAAGAATCTGTGATGGATTATCAGCATTTGGTGTTGTTGTAAAACCAGAAGACAACGATGGAGTTCGTGGCGTTGAAAAATTATTAAGTGCTCCTGAATCAAAAATGCAAGTTTGGTTATTGCCAACAAATGAAGAATTAGTCATTGCACGTGATGCTTACAAGGATTTGATGGCTAATGCCTAATGATATTTTAGAAAGCGTAAAAGATTTTAATACAATCACAATTTTTCGCCATGTTTTTGCTGACATGGATGCGATAGGATCACAATTTGGCTTAAAGTACTATTTAGAAAGTGCTTATCCAAATAAAAAAATCTATTGTTTAGGTAATGATTGTCCAGTTTCACAAAGAAACAACGTACATATGGATGTTGTAGATGATGAAGTAGTAGCTTCCAGCTTAGCAATTGTTTTAGATACTTCAAATGCTGCACGCATTGATGATGACAGGTATCAATTGGCTAAAAAATCAATTCGTATAGATCATCACGTACAAGTAGAAACCATTTGTGATGAAGAATGGATTGATGATAAGGCAAGTGCCACATGTGAGTTATTAGCTTTGTATTTACAAGAAAAAAAGGCTAACATTCCTCTACAAAGTTCTCTAATGTTATATCTTGGATTAACAGCGGACAATATTCGTTTTACAACAAATAATGTTCGTCCAGCTACATTTGATGCCGCAAAATATTTATTTGAACAAGGTGTAGATGTCACAAAAGTGGAACAATTAAACTTTTCAAAATCCATGGAAGACTATAAATATGAAACTGTTGTACGTAATCATACAGTGTTTAAAAACAAGTTCCTTTATTCAATTCTAGAATGTGAAGATTATGAAGAATTTGGTTTAAGCTTTACAGATGCGAAAGACAAAGTCTATTGTTTAGCAGGTATCGATTGTGTTGAAATGTGGGCATTGTTTACGCGTATGGAAGATCGTGTACATTATAGTGCGTCTTTACGTTCAAGAAATATTCCAATTCGTGATGTTGCCATGGAATTTGGTGGTGGTGGTCACGAATGTGCAAGTGGAATCAAAAACTTAACACGTGATCAAGTTAATCAAATTATTGAAATTTTATCAAATCGAGAGGTAGCTTAAGAAGCTATCTCTTTTTCTGGCGCAATAAATTTGGATGGGGTTATGTGAATTTGCTCTCCAAGAATTTAAGGGG
>NZ_JANFYN010000033.1 GCF_024460475.1 Holdemanella sp. MSK.7.32
ATCTTACTGGATGATAGGTACATAGATCATGGATGAAATTCTGAAGTATTTATAAAAAAGCATACAATAAAAACTCCATCGCTAAAGACTGAATGGATCGGGATACCAAATGATTCAGAAAGATGGAGTAGATATTGAAATGTTACCGGACGACTGGAGACGAACCGGGCACGTTATTTAGACGTGTGACTTTCCTTTGGAAAGTCTTTTCTTGGGAGGTTTTATGTACTACGGAAATATAAAGAAAAACGATATTGCGAACGGTAAAGGGGTGCGTGTGACACTATTTGTATCGGGATGTACAAATCATTGTAAAAATTGTTTCCAGCCAGAAACATGGAACTTTGATTATGGTAAGCCTTATACAAAGGAAACAGAAGATGAAATTATTGATGCTTTAAAACCAAGCCATATTTCAGGTTTGACATTACTTGGTGGAGAGCCTTTTGAGCCGGAGAATCAAAGAGAATTAGTTAAATTGCTTCGTCGTGTTCGTGAAGAATTACCAGAAAAGAATATTTGGTCTTTTACAGGCTTTGTTTTAGATCAAGACTTGTTGGATGGTGGACGAAAACATTGTGAAGTAACGGATGAAATGTTGTCGTTATTGGATGTTTTAGTGGATGGTCCATTTAAAGAAGAAGAAAAAGATATCACATTGGCATTTCGTGGTTCAAGAAACCAAAGGCTTATTGATATGAAGAAATCTTTGAAAGAACAAGAGGTAATTGAATTGGAAGTTTAATCTTCCAATTTTTTTATCAATTGTTAAGAAAATTTGATATAATGAATCCATGAACTATAGTGTGATTGTTTTAGCTGCTGGAAGAGGCAGTCGAACGAATTTAGATTACAATAAAGTATTTTATACTTTTGAAAATGGACAAACTGTACTGAATAAGAGTCTGTCTGTTTTTTTATCAGATGAAGATTGTAAACAGGTTGTTTTAGTTTGTGCGGATTATGAAAAGGACTATGTTACTGAAAACTATTTATATGATTCTCGAATCCAAGTTGTAACAGGAGGACAAACACGACAAGATAGTGTATACAACGGATTACAAATCGTAGATCAAGATTATGTTATGATTCATGATGGGGCTAGACCTTTTGTTGAAAAAAAGTGGATTTTAGATTTGAAACATTCTTTAGAAACAGAGGATGCCTGTTTATTAATGGTACCTAGTGTGGATACGACAAAGATTGTTGTGGATGGTTATGTAAAGGAATCATTAGAAAGAAAGCTTGTATATCATGCACAGACACCGCAATGTTTTAAAACGGATTTAATTAAGGAGTGTCACCAACTTGCAAGGAATAAACAAGTGCAGGCAACAGACGATGCTCAGCTTGTAGAGTGGTTTTCTAAGGCGAGAGTAAAAGTGGTATTATCAAGTTTCACAAATAAAAAAATAACTTTGCCAGAAGATTTGAAAGGATAGGTATAAAGATGGAATATTCAGCGTTGGTATTTGATGATTGTAAAGAAGTAGAAGATACGTATGACAAATTATTAGAAACAATTGATTTGTTTGCGAATGATGAAAATTGTACGCAAATTGTTGTGAGCTGCAAGAGTGTATGGACATTAAGACTGGCTTCATCTCCTAAAAATAAGGTGATGCTTGTACAAAGACCAGATAAACCGTATGTAGCATTGTTGAATGGCTTAAAGGCTGTTAAACAAGAAAATGTTGTTGTGACTGGTATTTCTACAAAACATACAAAAGAAAACGTAGATATATTATTAGATCATTTATCAAAATATCCGGCTATTAACTTTGATAAAGACTTGCAGGCATTTGATACAAGATTATTGATGTTCTGCCTACAAAAAGCTATTGAATCCAACTTGGCAATTACATCTTATGCCCAAGCTGTTGCGCTTGCGGATACACCACTAGAATCTATTGAATGATACGGCTATTGTCGTATCATTTTTAATAGAATCTTAATAATTTCATATTTTAAAAGGTAGTACAATAGATATATGCATAACTCAAATAATTTATCGAAAAGCTATAAAGAAATAATTAAACAACACGTGTTTACTTTATTTAATGGAATTAATGTTGTTCTAGCTATATTTGTATTCTTTACGGGATCTTATCGTAATATGCTCTTTATGATTACGGTCATTTTAAATATGGCGATTGGATTGTTCCAGGAAATTCGTTCAAAACATATGTTGGATAAGCTTTCTTTATTAAATCAGACAAAGATTCATGTGATTCGAAATAATACTGAACTGGAATTAAGCGTTGAAGAAGTGAAAGTCAACGATATTCTCGTATTATATGCTGGCGATGAAATCAGTTTTGATGGTCATATTATATCTGGAAATATTGAATGCGATGAATCCATGTTGACGGGTGAAAGTGATGCGGTATATAAACAAGAAAATTCTTCACTACTTAGTGGAAGCTTTGTGATTTCAGGAAAATGTTGGATGCACGTAGACAAAGTAGGACAAGATACATATGCGTATTCGATTTTAAAACATGCTAAGCGTTTTAAACGTTATCCGAGTCAGTTACGAGATTCAATTGATTGGATTATAAAATGGTGTACATATATTTTAATTCCATTGGGATGTGTTTTGTTCATTAAGCAGCTTATTAAAACAAATTATACAACCGCAACCTTAAATACAGTGGCTGCCGTTGTAGGCATGATTCCCGAAGGACTTGTCTTTTTAACTAGTGTTGCATTGGCAATCAGTGCTTATAAGCTTGGTAAACAAAAGGTTTTAGTACAGGAACTATATTGTATTGAAACCTTAGCTAGGACAGATACACTATGTTTAGATAAGACTGGTACATTGACGCAAGGAAAACTAAGTGTTTGTCATGTTGAAAAAATTGAAAATGTCGACGGAATTCTAGGCGATATGATGCAGGCTTTACCAGATGACAATGCGACAGCTATAGCGATAAGAAACTATTTTAAGGCAAGAAATTATAAGAAAGTTGTATCCTATTTGCCGTTTTCAAGTCAAAGAAAATATTCGAGCGTGACATTTGAAGATGGAGAATATAAATTAGGAGCGTATTCATATATCGCCAAAGAAATAGATTTGGATGTAGAAAAACATATTGAAGACTATACGTCTCTAGCTATGCGTGTAGTAGTTTTGATGAAAGATAATGCTGTTTTGGCTTATATTTGCCTTCGTGATGAATTAAGGCCAGATGCCAAAGATACTTTAAATTTCTTTAAAAAACAAGGCGTGGATATAAAAATTATTTCAGGAGATGATCCTAGAACAGTGGAAGCTTTAGCTAGAAAAGCAGGCTTTACATCAAAAAGTATTGATATGTCTACTATAAAGGATGTAGAAATGGTTGTAGATTCGTATTCGATTTTTGGACGTGTTACTCCAGAACAAAAAAAGGAACTTGTGTTAGCTTTAAAAAGAAGAAATAAAACTGTCGCAATGACGGGTGATGGTGTAAATGATGTTATGGCATTAAAGGAAGCGGATTGTTCTATTGCGATGGGTTCGGGTTCACAAGCATGTAAAAGTGTGGCGAGCCTAGTTTTATTAGAAAACCAAATGAATACATTACCTGTTATTTTATATCAAGGACGTTGTGTTATTAATAACATTCAAAGAACAGCCTCTTTATTTTTGGTGAAGACAATCTTCTCAATTGGACTTTCTTTATTAACACTTGTATGTTTAAAAAACTATCCGTTTAAACCTATTCAATTGACTTTGATTTCTGCCTTGGCAACTGGAATTCCTAGCTTTATATTAACGCTTGAACCAAACGGAAATATTGTAAAAGGAAATTTCTTAAGAAATGTCATATCTAAAGCATTGCCAGGAGCTATATGTGTAATTTGTAGTGTAATTGGTGTTTCAATCTTAGGCCATTTTGTTTATATTTCACCTAATGAATATTCAACAATGTGTACAATTCTTGCCGGAGTCAATGCACTTATGGTGTTGATACGAGTATGTGTGCCAATGACAATGCTAAGAAAAATATTGGTTACAATCATGTCAGTAATATTTGCCGGTTCAATCATTTTATGTAAGAACTTTTTCTATATTGTTCACTTACAATGGTATGAAATTATCTATGTGATTTTAAATGTATGTCTGATTCCTTTTATACTAACGCTTGTATCAAATTGGGTAAAAATAATTTTAAAAAAAATAAATCACAAAAAGAAAAAGTTTGGAAATTAATCCAAACTTTTTTCTATCCCCATACTTCTTCGGCAATTTCTTTAACCAATTTTACTTTAGCCCACTGTTGCTCTTCAGTTAATTTGTTTCCTATTTCACATGAGGCGAAACCACATTGTGGACTTAGACACAAATTTTCTAAAGGGACATATTGGCTTGCTTCTTTAATACGGGCAATTACTGTTTCTTTGTCTTCTAATTTGGCTAACTTTGTAGTAACTAAACCAAGTACAACTTTTTTATCGGGTGTAACTTCTTTTAATGGCTCAAAACCACCAGAACGAGCATCATCAAATTCTAAGAAATAGGCATGCACATTTTCTTTCGCAAATAATGTTTTTGCGACAGCATCATAAGCACCACTAGATGCATATGTAGAGTGGAAGTTACCACGACATACGTGTGTGTTAATTGTAAGATCTTCAGGTTTTCCTTCAATCGCAAGATTGTTGATACGCAAGAATAATTCTTGAACTTTTAATAAACCTTCTTGATCTGTTTGGAAGAATAATGGCGCTTTTTCATCCACCAACATACCCCATGAACAATCATCGAATTGAATGCATCGACATCCTGCATCATATAATTGTTGAATGACAACCTTATATCCTTTCGCAATGTCTTGAACCAATTCTTCCGTATCTTCATAATATTTTTTAGTGTTTTCTAGTGCAAAAGGAAGAATCATTTGTTCCAAAAATTGTGCTGGAGCAGGAATGGTTTGTTTGGCAATCGTATTTTCGTCTTCGAATTGAGTTAAAAACTTGAAATGCTCTACAAAAGGATGTGTACCACTCACACCAACTTTTCCAGTGATATATGTATCATCAATCATAGCGGCTTCTCCATGGAAGGGAAGGCCTGTTTTCGTTGGTGTATGAGATACGCCATCAAATCCCCACATAAAGTCCAAGTGCCATGTAGCACGTCTGAATTCACCATCTGTGATGACGTGTAGGCCGGCTGCCTTTTCTTTTTGAACTAAATCTGTAATGCACTCATCTTCGATTTGGGTCAATTCTTCTCTTGAAATTTTTTTAGACCCATAATCTTTACGAGCTTGTTTTAGTTTTTCAGGTCTTAAAAAACTTCCAACTACATCATATCTATAAGGTGTTTGAACTGTCATAATAAATTCCTCAACTTTCGTGTGTGTTAAGTCTATCATATTTATAGTATATAGAATAATTGAAATATTCTTTAGTTTGTTATAGTTAAAAACTATAATAAAAGACCAATTTCACTTGGTCTTTTCAATGTATTGAATGAGATGATTTAGATAGTTTTTTGACATGTTGGATAAAACTCCATCACTAATATAGCCTATTTCCATAACTTCATCACTATCAAGTGGAATGGATACAATGTTGTCTCCATTTAAATCCGTGCTTAGAATACCTGAAGAAATCGTATATCCGTTTAGTCCAATCAATAAGTTGAATAATGTGGCGCGATCTGAAACAACAATACTCTTTTTAGATGGCTGAGTACTGTGTAATTCTTCGGAAAAGTAGAAGGAATTATTGATTCCTTGTTCATAAGTTAGACGGGGATAGTTCTCTAAATCTTCCATTTTCACTGTTTTTTTATGGGATAAAGGATTTGTCTTAGAAACAAACACATGGGGGTTGGCTTCAAATAATTTGGTGAATGTAAGATGTTCTTTCTTTAAGATACTTTGAATGACTTCACGATTGAAATGTGAAAGATAAAGAATGCCTAATTGACTTCGATGGTTCTTTACATCTTCGATAATATCGTATGTTCTTTGTTCTCTTAAAGAAAATTCATATTCACTTTGATTGTATTCTTTGACTAAGGCGACAAACGCATTTACCACAAAGGCATAGTGTTGACTTGAAATCGCAAATACAGTTCTTGCAGGGAATGTGTTTTTATATTGTTCTTCAAGTAAGTTAGCTTGTTCTATGACTTGTCTAGCATAGCCTAGAAATTTTTCTCCTTGTTCAGAGAGAAGAATACCTTTATTTGTTCGAACAAATAAGCAGATGGACATTTCTTCTTCTAAATCATGAATGGATTTCGAAAGAGATGGTTGTGAAATAAATAAGGCTTTGGCTGCGGAATTAAAAGATCCAGATTCAACGACCTGGATCACGTAGCGCAATTGTTGCAACGTCATTAGTCAACAATTGTGATTGTATCAATCACTTGAGGATTTCTTGGACGATCATTGAAAGTAGTAGGTGTCTTTGCGATTTTATCTACATTTTCCATACCTTCAATAACTTTACCAAACGCAGCATATTCACCATCTAAATGAGGTGCATCCTGGTGCATAATGAAGAATTGACTTCCTGCACTATTTGGATCCATAGCACGTGCCATAGATAAAACTCCACGAGTGTGTTTTAAATCGTTTTTAAATCCATTTGAAGCAAATTCTCCATGAATTGTATAACCTGGGCCACCAGTTCCGTTTCCAATTGGGCATCCACCTTGAATCATAAATCCTTTAATAACACGGTGGAAAGTTAATCCGTTATAGAATTTTTTTTCGATTAGATTCAAAAAGTTTTCAACCGTTTCTGGAGCAATCTCAGGATATAGTTCAGCTTTGATTTGATCTCCATTTTTCATTGTGATTAAAATATTTTTGGTTTCCATGTTTTTAGTTTTCCTTTCTTATATATTGTAATGCGATACAACCAAGACCAGTATGTACGGCAATTACAGAACTAATATAGTCTATATGAATATTTTGTTCAGGTACACCCTTTTCGATAAAACATTGTTTAAAATGGTTGGCACCCTCTAAAAAATCTGAGTGAATAATATAGATATTTGTATGTTCTATATCAATATCATTCATGACTTTATCAATCGCATAGGCATCGGCTCTTTTTTCTGTGCGAACCTTATTTAATACATCGATTCTGCCTTCTGTACTTTTATTTATATGTAAAACAGGATAGATCTTTAATAAACCCGCAAGTGTAGCAGCCATAGGTGTTAATCTTCCGCCGCGTTTTAAATGTTGAAGATTTTTGACAAGAATCAATGAGTTGGATTCATCGATTGCAGGTCGAATAATCTCTAATATTTCTTCAGATGATTTGTTTGCATCGACTAATTCCTTGATCCAAATCGCAACATGTTTTTCTAATTCACAAGTTGAATACATATCAATTACATGGACATTCATTTCTAATTCTCGTGCAATACTTTGCATGGTTGAAGCGTTTGTGGATAATCCATTTGTCAATGGAATCGCAAATACAGCATCGTATTCTTTTTTTAGTTCTTCAAATAAATCATAGATTTTTTGATAGGTTGCCATGCTTGTTTTTGGCATTTTCCCCTTGGCTAATTCTTTATAAATATCTTGTGTTGAAATTTCTAATGTATCTTGGTATGTTGTTTCGTCAATTGTGATTTGTAAGGGAAGCAGGTAAATACCCAATTCTTTTGCCTGTTCAAAAGATAGATTGGAACCTGTATCCGTTACGACGGCAATTTTTTCCATACTAGAATCCTCGAATAGTTTGAGCGTCGATGTTTGTGATGATTTCAACCGCAAGTTTTACAGCATTATCATAATCTTCTTCAGAACAGATTCCAAAGGAAGCGTGCGCAAAACGAACGGGAATACCAATAATGATGGTTGGAATGTTATAGCGGTGAGTAATTCCTGCATTGGTTCCTCCACCTTTTCTTACACTTTCCTGTACAGGAATATTCTTTTCATGAGCCAAATCAATCGCATAACGCATAAAACGAGGGCTTGTGATATAAGAACGGTCAAACCAACGTAACATTGGACCTTTTTTCAAGGCAGACTGGATCATGTAGTCTTGTTCAAATGTATCATCACTTGGGCATCCTTCAAAACAAATCGCAATGTTAGGATTTAAGTTTTTGATTGCTGTGTCCATGCCTCTTTCGCCGACTTCTTCTTGTGTTGTTAATGTGGCTTCAATGTTGTGACTTACATCTTTTAATTGGTGTAGTACATCCATTACGGCTGCACAGCCTATACGACAATCAAAGGCTTTTCCTAAGAAAATCTTATGTGCTTCATCATATTTACATGTAACGGCAGGACACATGAAGTTACCTACAGATATATGAAATTCTTCTTTTACTTCTTGAGCACTTGTTGCGCCTACATCGATTACTAAATCATCAAAATCTACTTTTCCATTACGCTTTTCTTCAGATAAGAAATGAACTGGTTGACTTGCGACAATACCCGAAATCTTTTCACCTTTATCATTAAGAATCCAGACTTCTCCAGATACAATGTTTTTTGGATCCCATCCACCTAATGGTAAAAAGCGAATTGTACCATTTGGCTTGATGGCTTGTACAATAAAACCAACTTCATCGGCATGTGCATCCAAAAGAATCGTTGTTTCATGTTCTTTGTCTTGTTTAAAGTGCATATACGTATTACGCATTGTATCATCATGAACTTCACAAATATCCTTGACATCTTCCATGGCCAATTTAGATACTTCATCTTCCATGCCACTTGGTCCAAAGGCAGTTGAGAAGTCAATAATTCGTTTAATTTTTGAATTCATATACATTTCCTCCATAAATTTGTTAATATTATAGCACAGATACATATTTGTGGATGTGTTTCTGGTCATTTGAATGAATTTGTATTTGGACAAAGGACTAGAATAATTGTATCTTACCAAAAAAGGAGATTTTTGCATGAAAAAAATAATGTCAAAACTACATTTCAGAAGTATATATAAAACAATCGTATTAACTTTGATCTTATGCTTTGTCTATAACATTGCCTATTTAATGATGAGTGCCTCAGGTATGAATGTATATCTTAGACAAAGTCTAGAAGTCGTATTAAGTTTATTGTCGAGTTTAGGTTTCTATTTTATTTGCACAAAGATATGGAAGAAACAAAATTTTTGCGCATCTGCAATTTTGAAAGTGTTAGTGCTACAAGGTATTTATATTTTAATTGTGAGTGGAATTCTTACAAATCTAGTGAATGTTTGCGCAAATAATACAAGCTTAATGTTAGTGTTACAACTTATTAGTGCATTCTGCTTAGTTATGATGGTGCCATTCCAGTTGATTTTCTATTATGGATTGATTCACGATAAAAACTTAAAGGAATTTATTCCTTTTGCACTAAAAAAACACCAGAAATCCATGTTGAACTGGTATTGTACATTACTAATCTGTATTGTTGTGTTTGATACAATGTCTGGAGGTTTATTTAGTGCAGCACAAGGCTTTAATGCCCAAAGTATTTTAGTTGGATCTATGTATATGGGTAATCCTATGATGTCTTGGATGATGTATTTATTCTTGGGAGTTAGCTTTAAGTCGAGTCTTGCAGCTATGTTTACTTATTTGTTTGTGAATTTTTTAATGGGCTTTTTCTATTGCATTCTTGAATTGAATTATGTTTCTTATGTAGGAAGTCTTTTAGATGCAGATTAATGAATTGAAAATTACCGGTCGAAGACTTGGTCTTTTAGTAAAGATGAATATCTTAACGGTTGAGGATCTATTGAAGTATTATCCTTTGCGTTATGATACGGTTCAAACATTGCCCTATTCACAATGGAATGAAAAGGAAAATGTTGTATTCCAAGGCTTGATTTGTTCAACCGCAAGAGTGATTCGTTTATCTAAGAATCGTTCGATGACTAAGTTTAAAGTCATGTCATGGAATGAAGAATTAAACATTACTTTATTCAATCGTCCATGGCCATCTCAATTTGGTTTTGGCAAGACGATTACAATTTATGGACAATATCAAGGGAATAATAATGTGGTAGCTTCTACTTATAATTTTAAACCTTTAGATCAACAATTAGGCTTACATCCAGTATATCCATTGATTGAAGGCTTGAAGCAATCGGATATACAGGCCATTATGAAAGAGGCCCTTAAACATGTGGATGTTTTGCCTCAAAGAGTACCACAAAGGTATATTGAAAAGTATAAGTTGTTAGATATATCTACGGCTTATAAATGGATTCATTTTCCAGAGAATGAAAAGCAGCTGCATGCCGCAATTCGTACATTGAAGTATGAAGAGTTTCTATGTTTTCAATGCGTAATGCAGTCGATGCACGAAAAGAAGGAAATTAAAAAAGCTAAGAAATTTTCTATGGCAACAGTAAAGAAATGGATTTCAGATCTTCCTTTTGAGTTAACGAAGGATCAGCTTTCAAGTATTGACGATATTCTATATGATTTAAAGAGCACAAATGTCATGTTTCGCCTTGTTCAAGGAGACGTTGGATGTGGAAAAACAATTGTTGCTCAAATTAGCATGTATGCCAATCAGCTAGCTGGGTATCAATCGGCTTTGTTGGCACCAACCGAAATCTTAGCCCGCCAACATGTAGATAATATGCATAAATTAGGTTTAGATGCGACTTTATATGTTTCGAGTTTACCGGCTAAGGAAAAGAAAGAAGTTTTAACGAAACTTGAGAATGGAGAAATATTAAATGTGGTAGGGACACATGCTTTATTTCAAGAAAATGTTATTTTTAATAAATTAGGACTTGTGATTGCGGATGAGCAACAGCGTTTTGGTGTGAAACAAAGAAGGTCTTTATTAGAAAAAGGCAAGTGTGTTGATTTTCTAATGATGTCAGCTACACCGATTCCTAGAACGTATGCGCATTTCTTATATGGTGATATGGATATTAGTTCAATTCATACAATGCCTAAAGGAAGAAAGAGTGTTGTCACAAAGTATTTTAAAACTTCAAGTATGTCGCCAGTTTTAAAAGATGTATTGAAATATATTCAAGAAGGAAGACAATGTTATGTCGTGTGTCCTGCCATTGAAGAGAATGATGAATTTAAAATGCGTAATGTATTTGAAATTTATGAAGGCATGACAAAGACATTAAAAGATATACGTATTGGCTTGCTTCATGGAAAAATGACAAGTCAGGAAAAGGAAGAAACGATGGAGAAGTTTTCTAAACATGAATTGGATATCCTTGTTTCTACAACGGTTATTGAAGTTGGAATTGATGTGGCCAATGCGAGTGTGATGGTCATTTATGATGCGCATCGTTTTGGCTTAAGTACTTTGCATCAGCTTAGAGGACGTGTGGCACGTGATAAAAAACAGGGGTATTGCTTCTTGTTGTCGGCATCGAGTGATCCTCAGGCTATTGAACGCTTAAAAAAGATGGAAGAATTAAAGGATGGCTTTGAAGTATCCAATTATGATTTGCATATGCGCGGTCCAGGTGATATTTTAGGGATAAGACAAAGTGGTATGCCTTGTCTTGTGTTTGGTGATTTTGAAAAAGACCAGGCCATGATGGAAACGTGTATTCATGATGCGAAAGAAATCATACAAGATCAAGTGGATGTGGATTTGTTGTTGTATATTTCAAGGGCTATTGAAAGTGCACAGTATTTTGATTAGGAGTTTTACAATGGATAAACAGAAGATAGAGAATAAAGCTATATATTTTATGTGCTTATTGAGTATGATATGCATTCTTGTTTTGATTGCTTACTTCTTCTTTTTGCGTAATGTTGAAATTGATATTATGGCAAATGCGCAATATACGTATGTTGGAGAAAATGGAAATGCGAGTGTGACAGTAAGTGCTAAACAGGGAGATCTAAATCAAAGAACACAGGATTTTTTGAACTCTGTTCAATATGAAGTCAGTCCGAATACAGATTTATCAAATGGAGATACAATTCATGTAACGGCAACGTATGATGAGGCTTTAGCCAATCAATATCATTATCAGCCAAAAAGTGTTGAAACCGATGTGGTGGTTAAGGGACTTGCCAATCGTTATAGTGCATTAGAGGATATTCCAAAAGCATTGATTCAGGATGGGAAAGATGCAGCTATAGATTATGTAAAAGATAATCAAGAATCTATATATACTATAGATGGTAAAGAAGATAAGGCGCCTGGACTTGATAAAATGAAGATTGTCTATTCGGCTTATTTAAAATCAAATCAAAAAAATAATAGTGATCGATTTGTATATATTGTACAAATGAATTATGCGTCTGAAATCTTATATTACATGGTATGTATTCCAAATATTAATGATTCAGATTCGATAGATACGCATAATATCTATGGAGAAAAGGCGTATTTAACGCAAGATGAATTGGATGGAAAAGATTTTAGTGGATATGTGAATCGTATATATTCATTAAAATATCAAATTGAACAAATAAATAAAGAAGTCAAATCAAATTGACTTCTTTATTTTAGTTTATTCATTAATTCTTCAAAATCTGGTTTTTCAATTTCATGAAATTCAATGGTAACACTATCGTTATCTTTATAACGTGGAATCAAATGAACATGGAAATGGTTAACACTTTGTCCTGCAGCTTCATGTACATTACTTAAAATGTTGATGCCATCACAATGTAGAGTTTGTTCCAATTTGTTGGCAAGCTTACTAGCAACTTCAAATACATGGTTGCGTGTTTCATCTGGACAATCTAAAAAAGAATCACAGTGTTCTTTTGGGACAACAAGCGTATGTCCATAAGAAGTAGGGTTGATGTCTAGAAAAGCGATAACACTTTCGTCTTCATAGATTTTATTGCTTGGAATTTCACCATTAGCGATCATACAAAAAATACACATAAGTATACGTCCTCCTTATTAAAAATAATACATCGTTTTAGATAAAATGAAAAGCCAGACTAAGGGGGTGTCTGGCTTTTCAATAAGGGGATAGAAAATAGTATGAATACCATTTACTGATTTCATACCGGCAAGGTCTTCAAACTCCTTGCTTGTATAGAAGTATACCATAAGTTGTGTCAAACAAAATGTGAAAAGTGTGGGAAAATATGTGATTTAACACAAAATTAGTATTTTCACCCCACTTTTTTGTTTTTTTTGACTCATTTTACATAATTGATAGTGCTTGCGAGTGTCAAAAATGGGAAAATTTGGATTTTTCATGAATTATAAATATTGAGAACTAGTTTTATGCTATAATGTAAACTAAGCGGAGGTTTTGAGATGATTGTAAAAACCATTCAGGAAATAACAAATATGATGCATGCAACTGTGCATGGTGATATTGATGATACAAGAAAAATACATGGTGTTGTGATTGATTCACGACAGGTGACAAAAGATGTTTTATATGTACCAATTATTGGTCAAAGGGTAGATGGACATGTATTTGCCAAACAAACAATTGAAGATGGTGCTTTGATTAGTTTGTGGCAAAAGGATCATCTTCCATATCCGGATTTTCCAGTTATTTTAGTTGATGACACGCTTAAAGCTATGCAAGATCTTGCAAAAGCGTATTTAGATGAGTTACGTCCATTAGTAATTGGTGTAACGGGTTCTAACGGAAAAACGAGTTGTAAAGATATGTTATATAGTATTTTCTCACAAGAGAAAAAAACACAAAAAACACAGGGAAATCGTAATAGTGAAATTGGTCTTCCATTAACTATTTTTGACTTTGATGAAGATATTGAAGTTGCGATTTTAGAAATGGGTATGGAAAACAAAGGCGAAATTACGCAGTTGACTTCAATTGCACAGCCAGATATTTCTGTGATTACTTCTGTAGGTTCAGCTCACATGGAAAATTTGGGCGGTAGACTTCAGATTGCGCAGGCAAAATGTGAAATTTTAGAGGGATTAAAAGAAAATGGCTTATTCCTTTATAATCATGAAAGTGAAGAAATAAAGCAGGTTCTTCCTACTTTGAATACAGAAAATAAGAAAATCGTATCTTTTGGTCAAGGTGGAGATGTTTCTATCACAAGTGATATTAAATATGATAAAGAAGGAATTGTTTTTAACTGCAATATTCTAGATGCACCTGTTCATTTACGTGCATTTGGTGATTTTCAGGCCATGAACGCATTGCCGTGTATTTTTATCGCAAAGGCTTGTCAATTAAAAGAGGAATCTATTTTAAAAGGATTGGCTGATTTAGAAATGACAAAGATGCGTACACAGCTAATTCCAGTTTCAAATGCGTATATTTTAGATGATACGTATAAATCAAATCCAGAAAGTGCAAAGGCAGCTATCGATACATTGATGGAATTGCCTGCGCAAAAACATATCGCCATTTTATCGGATATGTTAGATCTTGGAAGTGAAGAAAAACAATTGCACTTTGATGTGGGCGAATACGCTAAACAAAAAGGTGTAGACGAACTATATTGTACGGGACCTCTTTCTAGAGAAACAAGTGATGGTTTTAATGGAAAGTGGTATGAAACAAAAGATGAGATATATGAAGCTGTTAAACCTTTGTTAGATCAAGATTGTATTGTTTTGATCAAGGGTTCAAGAGCTATGAAAATGGATACGTTAGTAGATGCATTTAGGGGGAAAAAACAATGAGTAAATTACGTTTAGGTGTCATATTTGGAGGACAAAGTAGTGAATATTCTGTTTCATTGCATTCTGTCGCTTCTTTTTTACGTCAGATTCATGCTGATAACTATGATATGACTTTAATTGGAATTAATAAAAATGGACATTTCTATTTATATAATGGAGATGTGGATTCGATTGAACATGATACATGGCAAAGTGAAGAAACTTGTGTATCTTGTGCATGGGTAAATGGTGGAATCATGCCTTTGGATGGTTCAAACAAAGTGATTGAATTGGATTGTGTGTTCCCAGTACTACATGGAAAAAATGGAGAAGATGGATTGATTCAAGGATTGCTTGAACTGATGAATATTCATTATGTAGGCTGTGATGTAATGTCAAGTGCTATGTCAATGGACAAAGAAATCATGCATATTCTTTGTAAGGAAGCAAATATTCCGTGTGCAGATTATATTTGTTTATACGCAAATCGAGAAAATCCTACATTTGAACAGATTCAAGAAGAGATTCCATTACCATGGATTGTTAAGCCATGCAATGCAGGAAGTAGCTATGGGGTTCATTTTGTGAATGATAAAGAAGAATTTGAAAGTGCATGTAAAGATGCTTTCTTCTATGATGGTCGCGGTAAGATCTTAGTTGAAAAAGTAATTAAGGGCTTTGAGATTGGTTGTGCTGTTATGGGAAATGAAGAAATCTTTACAGGATCAGTGGATGAAATTGAAATTAATGGTGGATTCTTTGATTTTGAAGGTAAGTATGAAATGAAGGGAGCAGCTATTTATTGTCCGGCTCGTATTGATGAAAAAACATTTAAAGAAGCACAAGAATTAGCTCGTAGAACCTATATTGCGATGAACTGCTGTGGTATGGCACGAGTAGATATGTTTGTGACAGAAGATAAAGAAGTGATTTTAAATGAATTGAATACAATTCCAGGATTAACGGCTACTTCTCGTTATCCTTCTATGATGAAAGAAGCTGGAATTGAATTTGCGGATTTAATTGATAAGCTAATTGAATTAGCTATGCAAAGGACTATTGGAGCATGTTAGAAGCTTATAGTCGGGCTTGGACAGAAATCGACTATGATGCGATTGCGCATAATGTAGAAGAAGTCAGAAAGCTCGTAAAGAAAACAAAAATTATGGGTATCGTCAAAGCCAATGCGTATGGTTTGGGTGATGTCGCATGTGCTAAGGCTTTACAAAAATGTGGAGTGGATTATTTTGGCGTTTCGAGTGTGGATGAGGCTTTGAACTTAAGAAATGCAGGAATTCAAGATAATATCCTAATTTTAGGATATACACCTAGTATGCATTTTCACTATCTTCATGAACAAAATATTGTTCAATCTTTGATTTCTATTGAGTATGCAAGAGAATTAAATGCGTATGCCAAGGAAAATAATGTAAAGATTCGTTGTCATTGTAAAGTAGATACAGGTATGTGCAGAACGGGAATTGTTTATCAAGAACAAGATAAACATATAGAAGATATTTATGAAGAGTATCGTATGGAAAATCTATGCGTAGAAGGCATCTTCTCGCATTTTCCTGTGAGTGATTGTTTGGATGAGAATTGTAGATCATTTACGACCAAACAAATTCAATTATTTGATGAAGTTATTGATTTATTGAAATCTCAAGGTATTGATCCAGGTATTCGTCATCTTCAAAATAGTTATGGAATTTTAAACTATCCAGAGCTGGAATATGAATATTGTAGACCGGGTCTACTTTATATGGGTGTGACGAGTGATGATCAAATTCCAATCCAAACAAATCCAGACTTTATTCCAATTATGTCTATGTATGCCAATGTTAGTTTGGTGAAATGGATATATCCTGGACAAAGTGTAAGTTATGGTCGTCATTTTGTGGCTGAAAAACCAACAAAAGTTGCGACAATGAGTATTGGATATGCGGATGGTTTACCACGTCTTTTATCGAATCAGGGATTTGAAGTGTTAGTACATGGCCAAAGATGTAAATTGATTGGAAACTTATGTATGGATCAATGTATGATTGATGTTACAGAAGTAGATGATGTAAAAGAGGGCGATGTAGTGTGTATCGTAGGTCATCAAGGAAATGAAGTCGTTACTGTTGATCAAATTAGTCGTACGGCTAAGACTATCAACAATGAGACACTAACTTCGATTTCTTCGCGTGTACCTAGATTAAAGGTGCGCTCATGAAAAGACAGTATGCATCGATAGATATTGCGCGTTATGTTTCGGCTTTATTAGTTGTATGTATTCATACATTTCCATTTTTAGAGATTTCTGAAACATTTAATACGTACTTTATTCATACTGTATGTCGTTTGGCGGTTCCATTCTTTTTTACGACAAGTGGATTCTTCTTTTTTAGAAACTATGATTCAGAAAATGAAGATTTAAATGAGACTCGTTTAAAGAAGGCATTGATTCGTTTATTTCGAATTTATTTGATTTGGACAATTATTTATTTGCCATATACGATTTTTGATTATACGCACACCGGGTTCCAAATTAAGTATTTATTTACATATGTGAGAGATTTTTTCTTGAATGGAAGTTATTATCATTTGTGGTTTTTACCAGCCTTAATGTTAGCGGACGTAATTGTGTATTGCTTGTATAAGAAAAAAGGCTTGAATTTCACATTGTTGATAACGCTTATATTATATTTTGTAGGTTACTTGATTAATGTATATACACCAATTTGGGAAAGTATTCCAGGTGTATCCTTCTTCTTTGGTTTCTTTACAAAAACATTGTCAACCGCAAGAAATGGAATTTTCTTTGGTCCTATGTTCATTGCGATTGGGTTATTACTTTCAAGAACGCGTCGCTTGCCTAAAAAGGTTAGCTTGATTGGTTTCTTGATAAGTTTTGTATTATTCTTTGCGGAAGTATCTTTATATCGTCATTTCGGTATTTTAAGAGATTTAACAAGTATGTATATTTGTTTGATTCCCTCTATTTATTTCTTAGTGAATTATTTATTAAAAATCAATATTCCATACCGTAAAATGTTTACGATTTTACGTCATGATTCATTGATGATTTATACTTCACATATTTTGTTTGCCAAAATCTTTTTGGCATTGATGCCACATGCACATTTAGTTGTTTATTTCTTAACTTTGGCATGTGCACAATGTTTGGCAGGTTTTGTGACGCGTTAT
Source organism: Holdemanella sp. MSK.7.32 (assembly GCF_024460475.1). Taxonomy (GTDB): domain Bacteria; phylum Bacillota_I; class Bacilli_A; order Erysipelotrichales; family Erysipelotrichaceae; genus Holdemanella. The sequence continues at coordinate 17,715 of NZ_JANFYN010000033.1, forward strand.
CAGGATCAATATCCGATCTTAAAAAAATTACTGTAAGCTTATGATTCGATTATTTCAGGTGAAATGTGCCAATGAAAATGAAATTGAGGCACAAATCTTAAAAAAACTGCGAATCCGTAAAGAAGACCTTTTGCAGTGGCACGTACATAGAAAAAGTGTGGACGCACGTCACCAGAAGGTCTTATTTTCGTATGTCGTAGATTGTAAAGTTAAAAATGAAAAGAAGCTTTTAAAGCTAAAAGACGTTTCTCTAACACCCGATGAAACGTATCATCCAGTAATGAGTGGAAAACATGCATTATTGGCTAGACCCGTTGTCGTTGGGTTTGGTCCTGCAGGTATGTTTGCAGCTCTGATTCTTGCACAATCTGGCTATAAACCGATTGTTTTAGAAAGAGGATCAAAAGTAGATGTTCGTAAACAAAAAGTAGAAACTTTTTGGGAAAATGGACAATTGGATGAAGAATGCAATGTTCAATTTGGCGAAGGTGGCGCGGGTGCCTTTAGTGATGGAAAGTTAACGACAAGATCGAAAGATTCATTATGTCGTAAAGTTTTAGAGGAACTTGTTTCTTTTGGGGCAAAGCCGGATATTTTAATTGATCAGCATCCTCATATTGGTACAGATGCCTTCTTGTCGATTATTCGAAATTGTCGTGAAGAAATTGAACGTTTGGGAGGAACCTTCTATTTTGATACAAAGTTAGAAGATATTAAAGTGGAAAATGGTACTTTGAAACAAATCTATTTCAATCAACAATGGGTAGATTGTAATGCTTTAATTCTTGCGACTGGACATAGTGCAAGTGATACCATTTTAATGCTTCATCAACATGGTATTCATGTCGAAAATAAACCGTTTGCGGTTGGCGTTCGTATTGAACATAAACAAAAATATATCAATGAGGCTATGCTTCATGAATATAGTCAAGATGAAAGATTGATTCCAGCCCGTTATCAATTGACGTATACGGCATCCAATTCAAAAGGTGTATATACATTCTGTATGTGTCCAGGTGGCTACGTTATTCCTAGTTCTTGCCAAAAAGATCAATTGGTTGTGAACGGAATGTCTTATGCGAGTCGTAGTGGAGAAAATGCCAATAGTGCATTGCTTGTGCAAATTAATGATTCGGATTATGGTAATGAATTGTTTGCCGGGTTAAAATATCAGGAAGATTTGGAAAAGAAAGCTTTTGAAATGGGACACGATTATAAGGCATGCGTACAACTTGCGAAGGATTATTTAGAAAATATAATATCAAATCAATTTGAATCGGTATTACCAACCTATTCGATTGGTACAACGTTTTGTGATTTGAACGATTTATTCTCTAAAGAAGTCAACCTAGCCTTGCATGAGGCGTTAGAGCATTTTGAAAAGAAAGTGCCTGGCTTTGTTTCTAGTGGAGCCATATTAAGTGCTGTAGAATCAAGAAGCAGTAGCAGCGTGCGTTTAGTTCGTGATAAAGAATCTTATGTTTCGAATATTCAAGGTATCTATCCAAGCGGTGAAGGTAGTGGTTATGCAGGTGGCATTATGACAAGTGCTATTGATGGTATTCGTAGTGCCGAGCATTTGATTGAATACTTTGCCAAAGGGGAGTTTTAAATGAATATATTTGCTCCGAATTATTATGTTCAAAGTTTTAAAACTTTGAACATTCAAAAACTTCATGAAATGGGAATTCAATTACTTCTTTGTGATATTGACAATACGCTTGTGGCGTATGATGAAGAATGTCCGAATCAGGATGTGATTGATTTTATAAATAAATTAAAAATGAATGGAATTGAGGTTGCACTATGTTCAAATTCACCAAGTTCTAGAGGTAAGAATTTTGGTAAGCATCTTCCAGTTTCAAATACATATCCATTTTCGTGTAAACCATTTCCGTTTTGTTTTAAAAAGGCAATGAGAGACCATGGCCTAAAGGCAAATCAGATTGCGATATTAGGTGATCAAATGTATACGGATATATTGGGTGGAAATATTTGGGGGCTTTATACAATTTTAACGGCTCCTATTGCGATAAAGGATCGAAATATCACAAAAGTATTTCGTTTCTTTGAAGAATTAATATATGGTTATTTAGAAAAGAAAAAATTATTGAAGCGAGGTGACTTTGATGACTAAATATTGTAAGGGTTGTGGTGTTTTACTACAAAACGAAGATGAAAATGCATTAGGCTATGTTCCTACTTTAGATGCTTCTTATTGTCAAAGATGTTATCGCATTCGTCATTATGGCGATGTGACAATCAATATGCAGCAGGGAATTGAATCCAACGCAACATTAGAAAAAATCAATAAGATTGATGGTGTGGTTTTCTGGGTTGTGGATTTATTTGCGTTTGAGGCTAACTTAATTTCGCGTTTGAATCAAAAACTTCCAGGTAAAGATATTGTGATGGTATTAACGAAGCGCGATGTCTTGCCTACAACTTTAACAGATGAAAAAATCATTAACTTTGTAAAGCATCGTCTTCACGAAGAAAATATTGTTGTGAAAGATATTGTGATTTGTGGCTATCTATTAAAGGAAAATGATAAATCTAGAGAATACTCATCACGTATTGTGAATGCAATTTTGAAATATCGTAAGAATCGAAATGTGATTTTTATGGGTGTTGCCAATGCAGGAAAATCCACTGTATTGAATCATTTATTGGCATCGAAAGATTTAACGACTTCTCAAAATCCTGGAACTACATTAGATTTAGTTCCAATTCCTTTTGAGGATTATACAATTTATGATACGCCCGGTATTGAGAATACGCATTCTTTATTAACGCATTTACAGCCTAAAGATTTAAAGACGGTCATTCCAACAAAACCAATTCGACCATTTGTTTCGCAAATTTTTGAGGATCAGTCCTTTGCGGCGGCAGGACTTGCTAGACTTGATGTGGTAGTGAGTGGTAAGGCAACAGTAGTTGGATATTTCTCTCGTTCTTTATCGATTCATAGGGGAAAATTAAGTAATGCGGATGCGTTGTGGCAAAAACATTTAAATGGTATGTTAGTGCCATGTGTAGATACATCCTTATTAACGATGCATACGTTCCATGCACCTAAGCTTGAGGGAGAAAAGATGGATGTTTGTATTCATGGTATTGGATGGTTCTGTATTAGTGGACAAGTAAAAGATGTATATGTAAAAGTACATAAAGGTATTCAGGTAACGTTTAGAAAGGCGATGATTTAATGTTAACGAGTCAAAATAAAAAATATTTAAGAAAATTAGGAATGGAGTATAGATCGTTATTCCAAATAGGAAAAGATGGTTTAAGTGATAATTTAATGGATACTTTATCCGATTCATTGGAGGCACATGAATTAGTAAAATGTAATTTATTAAAGACATGTCCAGTCGATGTGCGTGAGGCAGCTATTGAGTGTGCAAGTGCAACAGGTAGTGAAGTGGTTCATATTGTAGGACATACTTTCTTGTTGTATAGAAGAAGTAAAGAAAATAAATTGGGGCTTAAAAAATGAGAATTGCCATTGTAGGAGGTTCTTTTGATCCTATACATGATGGGCATATTCAAATGGCCAATCAGTCTTTGCAGGGATTAGGTGTAGATGAAGTATGGTTTATGCCAACGTCTAGTACGCCTTTAAAAGATCATGATCTGACATTGGATCAAGAGCGTTTAGCTATGATTGATTTGGTGGTTAAGAAAAACCAAAAATTTAAAGTTTGTACACTTGAACTTGAAAGAGCAGGTAAAAGTTACACGTATGATACGCTAAAGAAATTGATTGAAACATATCCGGAACATGAATTTTATTGGATCATAGGAAATGATCAATTGATGCAGTTTGACAAGTGGCACAATCCGAATGAACTTGTGAAGATGGCTCATTTTGTATGTTTTGATAGGGATGGAAAGCTTTCTGATTCAAAGTATGATATTGCGTGTATGACAATGCCGGCGGTTCCTGTTTCTAGTTCAGAGATTCGAATGGGAAATAAGTTGAATTATTTGCCTGAAGAAGTGTTGCGTTATATCTATCGAAATCGATTGTATGTGAAGAATTTTGTGGCTTCTAGATTGACAGAAAAAAGATATAAGCATTCATTATCGGTTGCCAAACTTTGTGAAGAGTTTGCGTTGAACAATGGATATGATATGCATATTGCGTATTATATTGGTTTGTTTCATGATATAGCTAAATATATGCCAAAGGATGAAATGTTAAAATGGATGCAGAGTGTGTGTCCTGAAAACATGGAATATCCTGTAGCTGTATGGCATGGTTTTGTCGGAGCTGCTGTCACGAAAGATATCTTTTTAATTGATAATCCAATTATCTATAATGCGATTTATCATCATGTATTAGGAACGAGTCAAGATCCATATGCGATGATGGTATTTTGTGCAGATAAATTAGATCCATTGCGTGGATATGATTCTACTAAATTGATTGAGGTTTGTAACAAAGATATTAAAGAAGGATTTGATTTGGTGGTTCAACAAAATCGTGAGTATTTAAAGAGAGGATAAACATGGAAATTTTAGATATTGTAGTTCATGCGATCTGTGAAAAGAAAGCACAAGATGTACGTGTATATGATGTAACGAGTTTGACTCCATTTATGGATTCAATGATTGTTTGTTCAACTACAAATATTCGTCAGAATAATGCGATTGCACAAAACATTAAGGATCGTTTAAGAGAAGCTGGATATATGGGGGATATGCATATTGAGGGTGACTCTGGTTCAAAATGGCTTTTAATTGATTTAAAAGATGTTGTAGTCCATTTATTTGTGAATGAAGAAAGGCAGGTTTATAATCTGGATCGTTTATATTCGGATGTTCCAGTAAAAACGTATGATTTATAATACATTGGCACATTATTATGATGCTTTAGTAAAAGATGAAGAGGCATCTAGAGAATGGGTATCTTGGATTGAGAGTGAACTTGCACCTTGTGATTGTTTAGAACTTGCGTGTGGTAGTGGTGAGATCACTGAGATGCTCGCAAAAAAAGGCTATACGATGACAGCACTTGATTTGAGTGAAGAAATGGTGAAGCAGGCTAAGAGTAAAAACTTAGAGGGTTCCATTCAATTCTTATGTCAAGATATGCGTAATTTAAGTAATTTAGGATCTTATTCTGGTATTTTCTGTTTGTGTGATAGTTTTAACTATATTTTAGAGAAAGAAGAAATTGATGCGTTCTTTCATGAAGTCAGTCAACATTTAAAACCAAATGGACTTTTCTTCTTCGATACACATTCGTTAGATCGTTTAGATGAATTTGATTCGGAATATAATGAGACAGGTGCTTTTGAAGATGGTTGTCAATATCAATGGTCAATTATGGCAGAAGATGATTATGTATATCAGGATTTTGCGTTTTATATGAAAGACAAAGTGGTTCAGGAGCATCATATTCAAAGAGTATATGATCCAACATGGTTGAATGATACTTTGTCGAAATATTTTGATGTTTTAAAAGTCACAACGGATTTTGATATTGAGGGGATTGCGCCTGGTGAAAAGTATTTTTATGTATGTAGAAAGAAGGTACAAGAATGATTGGTATTGTAGCGGCAATGGATGCTGAGATTCATGAATTTGAAAAGCGTATGGACTTAGTAGATCATACGAAGACAATTGCGGGATGCACATTAACATATGGAAAATGGCAAGGCAAAGATGTAGTCTTATGTAAGAGCGGTGTAGGTAAGGCATATGCGGCTATGTCTTGTACAATTTTGTGTATGCAAGGAAATATCGACAGCATTATTAATGTGGGTACAGCTGGTGGATTAACGCAGGATGAGCAAGTGTTGGATATTGTGATTAGTGATAAGGTTGTACAAGCCGATTATGATACAAGTCCATTAGATGGTCCTTCTGGTGTTGGATTGGTGTATAATAGTCATGAAAAATTGAGCCAAAGTTGTATTGAAGCGGCAAAGGCTATGCAGATTCGCTATCATGTAGGTACAATTGCTTCTCAAGACTTATTTATGTCTAGAGATGAGGATTTTGAAAAATTAATGAATAATTTCCCAGACTCAATTTGTTCAGAAATGGAGGCAGGAGCGATTGGTGCTGTTGCCACACAATTTAATATTCCATTTGTGATTGTGCGCTCACTAAGTGATGTTGTGCATCATAATGAAAATCCAATGGAATTTTCAACCTATGTTTCTAAAGCAAGTGCACAATCGGCTAAATTGATTGAAAACTGGTTGATGCGTATATAGTAAAAAGGAGGGGTAAGAATGGGACTAAAGCATAAGCGTAAAAGACAGCATGGAACAACAACGACAATGGCATTGGTCATCATTCTTGTTCTTGTATTACTTTTGATTTGGTCTGAGTTTATTAGTGGACCGAATCGTGTTAAGGAACAGATTTATGCGCAAAGAATTGAAAAAATAATTAAACAAAATAAGAATATCCAAGGCTTGAGTGAGCATGTCTTTGATTACATAACATATCAGGGATATGATGATACAACTTTGTATTGGTACAATGCGAAGTCTGAATTGATTACTTCAAGAGATATTGAAACTTTGAATTATAAAAAGGCAAAACGCATTGCGAAAAAGAACTATAACATCAAGTGTGATTCGATTGCACTTGGATATGGCTACAACAATCCGGTATATGAGATTCGCGGATCGAATAAATTGATTTTATTGGATTATGATAGTTTTGAACGTGTTTATGAAAGGAAGATACGATAATGGCTGATTTTGATTTTAATGCACCTTATGTAGATCGTAGAACTTGGATCATTGATCATCTACAAGATTTGGTTTTAGAACCTAAAGAAATATTGGTCGTATTGTTGATTGATTTTTTCAACCAGCAGCATATTTCAATTGATCATGAATTGATTAGTGAAAAATTAAAAATCAGTGTGGATGAAGTGGAAGATATTTTTACGGAATTATCGGATAAAGGCTATTTGACTTTAGACTATGCGAATGGATCTTTGATTTTTAATATTGAAGGTATCTTTGAACTTTCTAAAGCCAGTGATACTTCCATTGATCGTTCTTTATTAGAGCAGTTTGAAATGGAGTTTGCACGTCCGCTATCTTCAACGGAAATGCAAAGAATTATTGATATGGCCAGTATGTATGATGAGCGTCGTGTGATTTGTGCATTAAATGAAGCTGTATGTAATGAAGTTTGCGATTTAAATTATATTGAAAGAATTCTTCAGAATTGGCAACAAAAAGGTTTGTCAACAGAAGATTTAGAGAATGGTAAGCGATGAATGCGAATGAAATTTTGGATGAAATGGAGAAGATTTTTCCGGATGCCAAGTGCGAATTGTATCATGAATCCCCATTTCAATTGATTGTTGCGGTCGTATTAAGTGCACAGACAACGGATGCGATGGTCAACAAGGTAACGCCAGCATTATTCAAGGCATATCCTACGGCAGAAACGATGGCAAAGGCTACAGTTTCTGAATTAGAGCCATACATTAAAAGAATTGGTTTGTATCGGAATAAGGCTCGCTCCATTTCAAATCTAAGTAAAGATTTAGTTGAAAGATATCATGGCCAAGTACCTTACACATATAAGGATTTAATGTCTTTAGCAGGTGTTGGAAGAAAGACAGCGAATGTCGTTCGTAGCGTAGCTTTTGATATTCCTAGCTTTGCGGTAGATACCCATGTCAATCGTGTCAGTAAGCGTTTAGGTTTAGCTAAATATAATGATTCGGTTGAAAAGGTTGAGGAAAAATTAAAGCGAAAGATCGATCGTTCAAGATGGAATCAAGGTCATCATGACTTTATATTTTTTGGGCGTTATCTTTGTCATTCAAGAAATCCAGAATGTGAAAGATGTCCTTTTAAAAGCTTTTGTAAGAAAGATAAATATGAGAAATAATAGCACTACAATTGTAGTGTTTTTCTGTATAAAGGAGAATGGAATATGATTATAAATACCGAAATCGTGGATGCTTATTTAAATGGGGAGCTAACTATATAAAATTCAAGTATTATTTATGAAAAAGTTTGAAAATATAAAATAACTAGATTTTTAGTTAGTTTTAAATTGATCTTTGA
>NZ_JANFYN010000034.1 GCF_024460475.1 Holdemanella sp. MSK.7.32
CATTACCCTATGTAATCTTATAGCGTATCTAGACCCCAACTATTTTTATATAGTCCATTCCTTAGTGGAATGTTTTTTCATTTTAAAGTAAAATGTAAATAGATGAATCGAGGTTTTAATTATGACAAAAAAACAAAAAATCAAATTTATAGCGTTATTAACGACAACGGCTTCTTTAGCTGTAGGATCTTACTTCTTTAAAAAGAAAATAGAGAAGATGAAAGAGGATGGTACATTTAATACAATGGTCTTTAAAAAGCGTTTAAACCAATATTTAAAGGCAGTTAAAAAAGATGAATTAACTTTAGAAATCATTGATGGCTTACTAGCTGAATTGGATAAGATGAATGATTTCAAGGCAACGCACGAAGGTTTTGAATTGAATCTAGATACAGATAAGTATATGGAACTACAAGATTATCTTGATGCCTACTATTCTCGATTGGCAAGTTCAAATCATTTTAAACAAGCGGATACAAATGAAGATAATACGCAAGTACGTTTAAGAAAGTGTTTGAACGCACAAAAATACATTTTAGAAAATTTCTAAAGAAAGTCTCAAATCTATCTTGAATTTATATAATAAATACGTATGATATCCTTATAAGGATGTGATACACATGGATTTAATACACAAGAAAAAAGAAAATCGGGCTCAGATCTTTCAGAGCTTTGATTCTTTAAAAGGCTTTAAAGAAATGATTCAAGAATGTGAAGTAGAAATTGTCAGCCCAAGAATTTTATCGCAGGATGATTATGAAATCTTAAATGAAAGAGTGCATGAAATTCAAAAAGGAAAACTAGTCACGATTGAGTATTATGATCGTATCAATTATAAAAGAATCACAGGCGTAGTTTCTAAAATCAATCTGGATACGCAAATACTTCAAATCGTAAAGACAAAGATCAACCTGAAACAAATTAGCTATATACAATTAGAGGAGTGAAAACTCCTCTAATATGCGTTGTGGCCACCAATCAATGTATTTCTTTTTTTAGCGGTCGCAAAATCTAAGGCATTCATCCCTTTTAAGATGGCATTCTTGCCATAGCGATGCTTGATTTGAACTAAGGTTTCCTGTAGCTTTTTTTCTCGTTCTACTTTTTCTACGTCTGTAAATAAATCATAATTCTCATAATAATATTCATCTTTCACATCTTGAAAACCAATCGCAATCTGTCGAATGGGATAGTTTGGATTCACAATGCGAATATAGAGTTGTTTGAATTCTTCTAATAAGATGGAATAGGAGTTTGTACAATTGGTAATCTTACAGGAGCCACAGCTTGGTTTGATACAATCTTTGGAGTAGCCAATCATAAGAGAAATTTGTTTAGTCACTAAATGTTTCTCGGTTAATGTCAATACATTTTGATCCACCATTTCTTTCATAACCACAAAGGCATTTTGGTAGGAATAATCCTCAAAAAGAATTTGGGAATTGGATATAGAATGTTGTTTCGATTTATAATTTTTAATGTCTTGAATGGTTGTAGGCTCTTTGCCCCAAGCATGGTCAATGATATATTCGGCATTCACACCAAATTCTTTATATAATATTTCAATAGGAAATTGACACAAGTCGTACATGTCATAGATACCTAATTTGTGTAATCTTCTTTCCGTTCCATTTCCAAGCATCCAAAAATCTGTTAATGGAACATGATGCCATAATGTTTGGCGATATAAGTCTTCATTTAAATAGGCCATGCGATCGGCATTGTGTTTGGCGGATATATCCATCGCAATCTTAGCGAGATACAAATTGGTTCCAATCCCTACAGTAGCTGTAAGACCGGTTTTTTCATAGATACGGTCTAACATTTTTTTTGCCAATTCTTTGGCATTGACTTGATAGAGCTTTAAATAGCTTGTGACATCCAAAAAGGATTCATCAATGGAATAGACATGAATATCTTCTTTGGCAATAAATTCCAAGAAGACTTTATAAACTTTGCAGCTATATTCCATATACAAGTGCATTCTAGGTGGAGCAATCATATATTCGATTTTTGGATCAATTTCAAAAATACGACCACGACTCGATACGCCTAATTTCTTAATGGCTGGTGTTGCAGCTAGAGTAATCGCACCACCACCTCGTGTAGGATCAGCCACTACAAGATTGACTTTGAATGGATCAAGGCCGAGTTCAACACATTCAACGGATGCATAAAAGGATTTTAAATCAATACATAAATATGTTTTTTGCATAAATACCTCCACACCCCATATCGTTCGTATAAAATCATAGTTAAAAATATATAAAAATTCAAGATAGATTTGAGACTTTCTTAAAAAGTTAATAAATTTTTACTGGCATTTTATTTATTTTTTGATACTATATAGATAAAGGTGGTGTAACTATGCAGTTAAGACAATTATTACTACAATATGAAATCGAAAATAACATTAAACATGATGAGGCGGCTAAAAGAATAGGAATTGGTCGTGCTACATATTTTCGTTGGTTAAAGGGTGAAAGCACACATTTAAAGGCCAATACATTAAAGAAACTATCCGATATGCTGGATTGTGATGTTAAAAGTATTTTGGATGAAGAAGAAAGAATCAAACCCATTGTTGGTAGTGTAAAAGCTGGATATGATGGTTTTCCAATGGAAGATATTGAGGGGTATATTGAGTTAAATCGACATGATGGTAAAAAAGGCGATTACTTTTTGCGTGTGCGAGGTGATTCTATGGTCAACGCTCATATCTATGAGGGGGATCTTGTCTTTGTGAAACAGACAAATGAAGTGGAATCTGGAAGTATTGCGATTGTACTTGTGGGTGAGGAAGCAACATTAAAGCGTGTTTTATATAAAAAGGGTTTAATGATTTTAGAAGCTGCAAATCCTAAGATTGACACAAAGGTTTTTACGCCTGAAGAAGTGGAAGAACTTCCGGTAAAGGTTATTGGAAAAGTCTTATATGCTCGTAGAGACTTTGATTGAGGGAGTAATTGAATGAAGATTTGGATTACTAGACATGGCCAGACAGCTTTAAATAAACAAAAATTAATGCAGGGACTTACAGATGAACCTTTAAATGAGACAGGAATTCAACAAGCGAAAGAGGCCAGAAAAAAGATTGGAGATATTCATTTTGATGCGGTATATGCAAGTCCTTTACAAAGAGCGATTCAGACTGCGTCGATTATTGGCAATGTAGATCAAAAGGATGTAAAGATTGATTCTCGTATTATCGAAGTGGATTTTGGGGATTACGAGCTTCGTAACTACTTTAAATTAGGATTAAAAATGACTTCCTATTGGGCATTTCCTGAACTATTGCCAAATCCTAAGTCGGTTGAATCTGTCAAAAGTATGGTCAAACGAAGTCAATCCTTTTTAAAGGAACTTGAAAAGAAGAATTATGAGAATGTATTGATCGTATGTCATGGTGGTATCATTCGTTCTTTATGTGGCTATCTAGAAAATCGTAAAAATGGTATTAAGTGGAGACCAAAGCCAAACAATTGTGAGATTCGTGTTTATGAATCCAATCATGGTAAGCATACATTTATTAAAACATATAAGTAAGGGATGTATATAGAAACATTTCCTGTTACTAGCCATGTTAAGAGCGTGGTTCTGTTGACTAAAGTACACAAGTAAAAGTGTGAAAAAGGCTTGAAATAAGGGCTTTTCAGAATTTTCAGCATTGCAATGCAGGAGGACTTTGATAAGTTTTGATGAATAAATTGTAAATTTTGGAAATGTATTGCTGCTGTACTCACATATAGGTATAACAAGATTAAGAAAGTATCTGAAAGGCGGTGCTTTATATGGCAACAAAATCAGCGAATCTCTATGCTCGCATTGAGCCGGAAGTGAAAGAACAGGCAGAAAGCATTTTATCAGCACTGGGCATCCCTGCTTCCAATGCTATCAATGTGTTTTATAAACAGATTATTCTTCAGAGAGGTCTTCCGTTTGATGTGAAAATTCCATCATCTCGTCCTGTAGATATGTCCTCTTTATCAGAAACAGAACTGAGTGCAGAACTTGAGAAAGGATATGCGGATATCAAAGTGGGAAGAACAAGAGAAGCGAATGCAGCTTTTGCAGATATTCGTAAAGATTACAATCTGTGATTTACTGTTGAAGTCAGAACGCTCGTGACTTTAGTCATGGGATGAATTAGATGTAATGTGTGTACATGTTGTATTGCATAAATCAAAATCACTGTGGTAATACAAATTTCAATTGAGAAGAGTCCATCACAGTGATTCCAACCATATCAGGTGTGGTAGTTCATGAAGCAGCTGAAAGAAAAAGGAGAACGAAGGACGAAGTATGATACTTGAAACAGAAAGATTAATTCTGCACCGCTGGGAAGAAAGTGATGCAGAGGATTTGTATAAATATGCAAGTAATCCAGATGTGGGACCGATTGCTGGATGGCCGCCACATCAGAGTTTAGATGAAAGCAAAGATGTAATTAAAAATGTCTTAAATGGCAAAGAGGCGTATGCAATCTGCCTAAAAGAAGATGGAAAGGTTATTGGCGCTATTGAACTGAAAATAAATGGTCATACCGATATGACCGAAAAAGACGATGAATGCGAACTTGGTTACTGGATTGGAAAACCTTTCTGGGGGCAAGGACTGATGCCGGAAGCCGCAAATGAGCTTCTTCGTCACGCTTTCGAAGATATCGGTATGAGTAAAGTTTGGTGCGGATATTATGAGGGCAACATCAAATCGAAGCGTGTTCAAGAAAAGGTCGGTTTTAAGTATCAGTGGACGAGTGAAGACATTGATGTCCCTTTGATGCATGAGAAACGGACCTGCCATGTCAATGCATTGACGAAGGAAGAATGGTTAAAGAAGAGATAGCTGCCAATTTGTACTTCTTAATCTTTGTAAATGACAAGAATTGCTAAATTTTGAAAAGCAGCATTGAATCATAAATACCCTCCGGGCCATTAAAGCTTGGAGGGTTTCATGCAGTTATGCAATATTTTTAATAAATGATCGCATCATCAGCTGTGAATCCATCAAGTGAGTTTTCTTTCACCTGAATGCAAATATAAGTGATACTTGAATCACTTGCAGCAAAGAATTGACGTTTTGCTGTAGGGCTGATTTTTAACCAGTCACCAGCAGTAATTTCGATAGTATCCCTATCAATGATAGCCGTTCCTTTTCCGGCAATAACTCCATAGATTTCTTCATTATTTTTATGAGAATGAACAAAAGGAACGCTTGCACCAGCAGGTAGAGAATTAATACTTACTTCAGCTCCCGTTAGAGAAAGTGTTTCATGAAGTTCTGCACGACCTTCATTACCAACATTGGTTTTTGTGTAGTTTGACATTTTAATTACCTCCATTACTATTCGCAACCTTGTTGCTTGATTATAGTATAATCATTTACGCACTCAAAAAATAGTACGCACCTTTTTGTTACTGTGCACAATAAAATGAATGTGCCATAATGTATATGAAATGAGGTGACTGCACATGAAGACAAAAGAAGAGCTTCCAGCATGTCCTGTAGCAACATCAGTATCCTTGATAGGTGGTAAATGGAAGTTATTGATAATAAGAAACTTAAGAATGCGTCCATGGAGATTCAATGAACTTCAGAGAGATTTAGAAGGAATTTCTCAAAAAGTACTAACTGATAGTCTGAGACAAATGATAGATGATGGTCTTGTGTATAGAAATGATTATCATGAGAATCCACCAAAAGTTTATTATGGACTTACAGACCTTGGAAAAGAAATGATGCCGATCATTGATGCATTGGCAGACTTCGGTAATTATTATAAGACGATTGTTGATTAAATATAGGACTCTTTATCGCGGGATTAGTTATAGTGGTGATGCAGATACCGTTGTAGGCGGTCCAAAATGCCATTCTGTTCCGAGGCATGGGATGCGATTTTACGCTATATTTATACCGGATTACAACGTGGTTCCATTATGAAAGGCTGGATGAAAAAGGAAAATTTGAATTGATAGATAAACCAAAACCGATACTTCTTCATGAAAGGGATGCGATTGTAAAAGTAACACTTGCGAGCATTTGCTCAAGTGATCTGCATATTAAACATGGAAGTGTTCCTCGTGCCGTGCCTGGTATTACTGTTGGTCATGAAATGGTTGGTATTGTAGAACAAGTTGGAAGTAAAGTGACTCATGTAAAGCCTGGCGATCGTGTAACGGTGAATGTAGAAACTTTTTGTGGAGAATGTTTTTTCTGCCAAAACGGCTATGTAAATAACTGTACGGATGATAATGGTGGATGGGCTCTTGGATGTCGTATTGATGGTGGACAAGCAGAATATGTGCGTGTTCCTTTTGCAGATCAGGGATTGAATAAGATTCCTGAAAACGTTAGTGATCGACAGGCTTTATTTGTTGGGGATGTACTAGCTACAGGATATTGGGCAACTCGTATTTCTGAAATCAAAGAAGACGATACTGTGTTGATTATTGGTGCAGGTCCTACAGGTATTTGTACTTTATTGTGTGTGATGCTTCAAAAGCCAAAAAGAATAATCATGTGTGAAAAAGATGAAAATCGCATTGAATTTATCCATGAGCATTATCCAGAAGTTTTAACAGTAACTCCAGAAGAGTGCAAAGACTTTGTACTAGAAAATAGTGATCATGGTGGAGCGGATGTTGTTCTTGAAGTTGCGGGTGTACCCTCTACTTTTCAGCTTGCATGGCAATGTGCAAGGCCGAATGCGATTGTGACAATCGTAGCTTTATATGATGAACCACAAATCTTGCCACTTCCAGACATGTATGGAAAAAACCTAACTTTCAAAACCGGCGGTGTTGATGGTTGTGATTGTGAAAAGACTTTACAATTAATTGCACAAGGTAAGATCAATACAGAGCCTTTGATCACACATACATATCCTCTTAGTAAAATTGCCCAAGGGTATGATTTATTTGAAAATAAAAGAGATGGTGTAATTAAAGTGGCAATAGAGTGCTGATTTCAACTACAGAAAAAGGAATCCGATAATCATGTATTTCAACATGGTTTCAGGATTTCTTTTTTTGACATTTTTTAGCTGAATTAACTAATATAATAAGACATGTTTGTGAAAATTTATACCATATATTACAATAACAATATTAATCGCTTGCGAACGCAAGCAATTAATATGTATAATAAAGAAAAGGAGTGATACTATGGCAAATACAACTGCTGTTTATGCTAGAATAGATACCAAACTTAAAGATAATGCCGAGAGCATTCTTTCTCAACTTGGAATTTCTCCATCCAGTGCAATTCAGATGCTTTATAGCCAAATCGTACTGAAAAAAGGTATCCCATTTGATTTGAAGCTTCCTTCTTCTGAACCATTAGCTGTTGGTGCAATGACAAAAAAACAGTTAGACAAAGAGCTTCAAAAGGGAGTTGATTCCATCAATACTGGAAATGTGTATTCTGCAGATGAAGTAGATACAATACTCGCAAAAGAATTTGGAATATGATGAATAACTATAAAGTCAGCTATTCTGGAGAGGCACTTTCCGATTTACGTGAAATTTATTCTTATATTGCGTATGAACTTCTTGTTCCTAAAACTGCTGCCGCTCAAATAAAGCGTATTCGAGAAAAAATCCGTTCATTAGATTTTATGCCAGCTTGTCATGAGCTAGTTGAATGGGAGCCTTGGCAATCAATGAATATGCTTCAGCTGCCTATAGATAATTATATTGCATATTATCTTGTTGATGACAAGACAAAGATGGTTATAATAACTCGAATATTCTATGGCGGCCGTGACATTAAAGGAATTATTAATTCAAATATATAAACAGAAATGGAACTTTTAACTAGGAGTTCCATTTTTAGTGTGTATTAAGATAGGTTTATTTGATAAAATAAAGACACAATGAATTACTAGGAGACAATTACGATGAATAAACAATATAATTATACAAATATCATAAAGGAAACTTTAATCTTAACTGTTGCGGTTGGAATTATTGGGGCAGCCGTCTATTTTTTTCTTGTGCCCAGTCATACTTCAGTAAGTAGTATTTCTGGATTGGGTATTATACTATCTAATTTTATACCTCTACCATTATCAGTCATCACCATGATTTTAAATGTCGTTTTATTGATTATTGGCTTTCTAACTTGTGGCAAAGAATTTGGTGTAAAAACAGTCTATACAAGCATCATGCTTCCTGTTTTTCTTGCATTATTTGAGATCCTGTTTCCGAATTTTGTATCTTTCACAAACAGCCAGGAACTAGATGTCTTGTGTTACATACTCGTTGTAAGTGTAGGATTGAGCATTTTATTCAATCGAAATGCTTCATCAGGTGGTCTTGATATTGTCGCAAAAATTATGAATAAATATCTGCATATGGAACTAGGAAAAGCGATGTCCTTATCGGGTATGTGTGTGGCCTTATCCGCAGCTCTTGTTTATGATAAGAAAACAGTTGTATTAAGTATTTTGGGCACTTATTTTAATGGCATTGTTCTCGATCATTTTATCTTTGATCATAATATTAAACGAAGAGTGTGTATTATTACTCCAAAAAAAAAAGAGCTTCGTGAATTTATCATCCATGAACTACATAGTGGGGCAACGGTATATGAAGCATATGGTGCATACAATATGGAAAAGCGTAATGAAATCATCACAATCGTGGATAAAGCGGAATATCAAAAGTTGATGAAATTCATTAATACACTCGATCCAAAAGCATTTATCACTGTATATAATGTATCGGATATGCGATATCAACCAAAGATTTGAGTAAGGCAAGACCTTGCTTTTTTTTCCTTTTAAATGACCTATTTTGACAATACATTTGATTCTAAATGACTAAATGATTAATATGAAGATAAGGAGATAGGGTATGGATAAAAGGGTATTTGGAAATTGTGTAATCACAGTTTTAATTTGGCTGTGTAATCGCTTGGCTTATTATTACTTATCTAAAAATACAAGTCTAATTGTGAGTGGCATTAGCCTAATTATTGGCTGCTTAATAATGTGGAGGTTCAACCATGAATATCGATGAATACATAAGGTTTGAAGTTTTGAATAAACAATTTACCATTCCACCCGATACATATTCTTATAGTGATGTAGTTCGTGTTTCTGTCTTAAATGAAAAGGCTAAGTATAAAGAAAAGGGTATTCCATTTACGGCTATACTTCCTTCAGGACCATTACCATCTGGGATTCTACAAGATCCATATCTATTTGTTGGAGTAAAGGTTGTATAAAAGATGAAACTATTTTGGCCATATATGTTTCTAAAGAAAAGACGATGGTCAATACGAATCAATATATTAAAGATCGCAAGGTTGCAGAAATGATAAAAGAGGTGATGAAAAAGAAGCTGAATCGATTTTAAGGGAAATAAAAAAAAGAATCGGTTAAGATTCTTTCTTCTTGTATTCAGATATAATTAATCCGGATAAAGTAAGTATGGTTCCAAGAACAATACATGGCGTAATCTTTTCATGTAGGATAATTACTGAAAAGATAATTGTGGCAATGGGGTTTAAATATACATATTGATTGGTTCTAACACTTCCTAATATGGAACAAGAATAGTTCCAAATCACAAAACATCCTGCACAAGCTACTACACCTAAGAAAAGTAGATTTAATAGATTGAGTGGGATTAGAATCTCATCCATGGATACATCAAATCCTAATATTGGAAGGCTGATTGTCATAAAGAAAAGTCCCCACGCAAAGATTCGTTTCGTATTTTGAATGGAAGTATGTCCTAATTCATTGACTTTCTTTAATACAACACTATAAATAGCCCACATGATGGCTGCCACAATGGTAAGAATATCTCCTTTTGGAGATAGGTGCATTTGTTGGCCATTGAAGCTAATGAAGAAGATTCCAATAAAGGCTACAATAAATCCAATCGCAAAGTTGATCTTAAAGGGTTCATCTTTAAAACATAAATAAGCGAGTATCGAAGTAAAAAATGGAGCTATAGATATAATGACACCTACATTTGTGGCATAAGTGTAGACTAGAGCTGTACTTTCTAAAAAGTAATAGAGGAAAACACCGGTTAATCCGCTAAGGATGTACCAAATTTCGTCTTTTCTATTTTCTAATTTTAATATTTTAGGACTTAAGATGCATAAGGCTAAAAAGCCAATCAAAAAGCGTATAAATAACAGTTCAATGGGTGTGAAACTATCTAAAAGAATCTTACTCGATACAAAGGTAGAACCCCAAATCATAATGCACACAAAGGCTAAAATATGTCCGATCATTGTTTTATTTTTCATGCCAAATAATTATAACAAGAAAGTGAAGGGAAGTGTAAAAAAATGAAGAAATTAGATCCTGTTGTCATTATTGTCGATGTGTTATTACTTATTGGATGTGGATGCATGTTCTTATATGGAAAGATGTCTGCTCATTCATTGTTTATCGTTGGTCTTGTTTTGATTGCACTTTTAGTCATTTATCTTTATGTCACAAACTATAAAGATAATCATTATGGAGGAAGGTTCCACAAAGACTTCTAGGCGGTAGAAATACCGCTTTTAGTGTGCTATAGTTGATTTAAAGAAGGTGATTTTATGGGCGGATTGTGTGTATTACTATTGATGATGTTTTGCGTAGGATGGATCTTATGCGTCTTCTTTCTTTCAATGTTGATTCCACTTTTGATCATCTATAATGGAATTGTTGGCATTGTATGTTTTATTCTATATTTTGTATTACGCAAGAAATCTGTCTTTACCAAATATACAGAAGGCTATAAACATGTATTATCATCCATATTAAAATATGGTTTGATTGTATATGGAAGTATTTCACTTGTATTTAGTATCATTTTGGCTATTTTAAACTTTTGTTAGGAGAGAATATGACAATATTAGGCGTAGATTTAGGAACAACCAACAGTTTAGCGGTTGTCTATAAAGAAGGAAAACCCGTATTGATTCCTAATGCGTATGGTGAATATGTAACTCCAAGTGCTGTCAGTATCTTGGATGGTAAGATTGTTGTTGGAAAATTGGCCAAGGAAAGATTAATTACGCATCCAGAATGTAGTGCATCTTTGTTTAAGCGAAATATGGGTTCAGATGTTACTTATACATTAGATAAGAAAGAGTATGATTCAGCTACACTTTCTTCTTTTGTCGTGAAACAATTGATTGAAGATGCGCAAAATTATTTACATGAATCTATCGATGAAGTTGTGATCAGTGTTCCGGCTTATTTTAATGCCCGTCAAAGACAAGATACAAAACGTATTGGAGAATTATTAAATGTAAAAGTAGAAAGGTTGATCAACGAGCCAAGTGCTGCCGCAATCGCATGCCATATGGATGATGAATATGAAACATTCGTCGTATTTGACTTTGGTGGAGGAACATTAGATGTTTCGGTCGTTGACTGTTTTGAAAATGTGATTAGTATCAATGCGATTAGTGGAAACAATCATTTGGGTGGTACAGATTTTGATCGAGCTATGGCCGAATACTTTTGTTTAAAAAATGGGTTAAACTTTAATGTTTTGGATTTATCATTCCAACAAAGTATTATACGTGCTTGCGAACAAGCTAAAATCAAGTTGAGTAGACAAAGTGTGGTTGAAGTATCTTTAGTTCATTTAAATAAGAATTATAATTGTATATTTGATGAAAATGTATTATTTAATACTACACATTCTTTACTAGAATCTTGTAAGAACGTGATTGGTAAAGCCGTAAAAGACAGTGGATTCTCAGCTGGTGAACTTGATAGTTTAATTCTTGTAGGAGGATCAAGTCAAATGCCGGTACTTCAACATTATTTATCAGACGCTTTAAATATTCCTGTATTAAAAGAAGAACACATGGATTCTTTAGTTGCACTTGGACTTGGAAAATATATTGGTATTAAACAAAGGGATGAAAATATTAAAGATGTAGTTGTGACGGATATTTGTCCTTTCTCACTAAGTACTTCTACGTATAATGAACAAAATCCAGACTTAGAATTATCAACCGTGCTTATTCCTAAGAATTCAGTTTTACCAACAAGTAAAAAGATGACTTTGCGTACAGTGCATAAAGGGCAAACCAAAGTCAATATTAGTGTGTTTCAAGGGCAGGCTATGTATGCGAAAGAAAATTTATTTCTAGGCCAAGCTTGTATTCATGTTCCTAGAAATATGCATGATTATGAATCGTTCGATTTAATCTATTCGTATGACATTAATTCCATGTTGTATGTAGAAGCCATTGTACATTCTACCAAGGAACATTATATTTTTAGAGTATCAAAAGGCGATGTGTTAGAAAAAGTAGATGCATCTATTCGTTTGGATTCCATCAAAGAAGTGTCTTTAGCTTTATATCAAAATAATGAAGTGGATGCTCTGCTTGCTCGTATTGAAAGAATCTATCAAGAAGTGGATGAGGAAACACAAGATTATTTAATGCGTCTTCATGCAGAATTCACAAAAGATATGCAAACTTTGATCAACAATATCCAAAAAAGAAAACGTCTTATAAATCAAGTGTCTTCAATCTTAGATCAGATTGAAGCCTGCCAAGATGTAGATCAATTGGATATCTTTAATCAAGAAGAGGATGAAGAAGGAGAATATTTGGCATGAATGCGTGGGAAATATTAGGAATTGAGCCTACAAGTGATAAAAAAGAAATAAAAAGAGCGTATGCGAGACTTTTAAAACAGTATCATCCTGAAGATAATCCGGAAGAATTCAAACAAATTCAGGCTGCTTATCAACAGTGCCTACATCCAGAGCAAGAAATAGAGTCTGTTTCATTTGAACAAAATAAACAGGATATTAAAACACAACCCATTTCAACTAAAGAAGATACAATCATTCCTCCACCTATTCCTGAAGTAAAGACATTATTTGTTGAGAATGAAAAGGATATCGTTGTTTATCAAGATATATTAAATTCGATTGAAAAAAATTTGCCTAAAAAGATTGGGTCTAAAGAGATTGTACAAGTTTTTACAGATCCCAAAATCATGCCGTATTTAGAAGACGAATTGTTCTGTAGAAAATTAGAAGACATCTTTTTATCTCGAAAATTAAAATACATTAAGAATTTTAGAGATCCTATTTATATGTATTTAGGAAAGTATGACATGTCAAAGTTATCAAATGCGATGGATTATTCAAATGTCCCATTATATAAAAGGCCAGCCTTTGTAGCTTTTATTGTTATTAGTGTCATTCTTTTAGAGGTGATATTTGGCATTGTTTAACAATCGCAAGAAAAAAAGAATCTTCATTTCTATATCATGTATGATATGATCAACTCTAAAAGGCTAGAAATAGCCTTTTTAATATGTTAATGTTTAGTTATGAAAACATATTTAACTTTAGAAAAATCAATTCTTCACAAATCGAATTATGATGGATCCTTATACAAGTCTTATGTAACTTCATTTTTTTCCTATACCCAATCACATCATACAATCAATGATTTCTACGATGAAGAAGGGAATGTATATATTCCTGAAGTTTATTCATTCAGTGAAAAAAAGATTGATCCAGACACAAATGAAATATTTGTACGCGTAGATGTTGAGTTTGAAGATGGATTTGATATGGATTTTCTTCTTCACAAACCACTTTATTTTAACGAACCAGAATGGTTTCAGGATTTAACAAATGAAAAAATTAATAAAATCGTTTGTAGCTATTCTGATTGGGATATATTGGATCTACTTGATAATAAAACGAGTAATACAACTATAAATATATCTATCTTTGATGATGGTATGATTCAAATTGAAGATATAAAGGAAAATCATGATCCTGTAGTTTCAACATATCAAGTGAACAAGAATTACATTCAACAATTCTTTGAAGCTATGAAACAAAATCTAGGTAGTGAAACTACATATGAGTCTAGATATGTTGGCGGATGGTCTAGAAGTTTTACTTTATATTGTGATAATAGGAATGTTTTTAAATATGAAGCTGATTATTGTGCAGATCCTAATAAAGAAGGTCGTACGACAAATATAGTAGAGGAGTTGCTTAAAAAATGTCAGATAACTATTTGATTTTAGAAGAGGTAAAATACAATACATCTTATTTAGATGGTTCCACATATAAAACATATATTACGAATTTCTTCTCATACACCAAAGCTCGTCATAAAATTCAATATCTTTATGATGAAAATGATAACGTACATTCTATTGAATTGTATGAAATAATAGATCGAAAAGTAGATCCAGACACAAATGAACTATTTGTTCGTGCTGATTTCGAGTTTGAAGATGATGAAGATATGGATACTTTTCTTCACAAACCACTTTATTTTAAAGAACCAGCATGGTTTCAGGATTTGACAAATGAAGAAATTGTACAACTGGATTGTATTTTTGAACAATATGAACCTGTTTTGGGGCCACTGATTGAAAGAAATAATATATCAATATGTATAAATGGAACAGTGCAAGTAAATGATAAAATTTATAATTTGTCCAAACCAAAGATTTATGACTTTTTTGATGAAATTAGAATAAATTTAGGCAGTGAAAAAACATATAAACCATTACTAAGTGGTGAGTGTAGTAGCCGATATACTTTGCATCTAAAAAGTGGTAAAGTCATTAAATATTCTGGTGATTATGCATTATGTGATGGCACTCCATATGGATGTAAAAGATATACTAAATTCATTGTGGATGATTTACTTAAACAAGTATATGAAAGTGATTGATTCTTTTTAAGAATTTTAATAAGCTATTATTAAAGGAGAAATTATAATATGAAATATGGATTTGGAGTAGATATTGGTGGTACTACAATAAAGATTGGATTATTTTCAGTGGAGGGGGATTTGATTGAAAAATGGGAAATCCCGACAAATAAAGAAGATAATGGAAAATATATCCTTACTGAAATTGCTGATTTTATTAATCGTACTATTGAAACAAAAGGCATCGATAAAAGTGATGTGATTGGTGTAGGTCTAGGTGTACCTGGGCCAGTCAATAAAAATGGCTTTGTGAGTGTATGTGTGAATTTAGGCTGGAATTCATTGAATGTTGAAAAAGAATTTCATGAAATTTCAGGCCTTCCAGTTCAAGTAGGCAACGATGCCAATGTGGCAGCCCTTGGTGAAATGTGGCAAGGTGCAGGAAAAGGATATCAGGACGTTTTGATGGTGACACTAGGTACGGGTGTTGGAGGCGGTTGTGTGTTAAATGGAAAAATCGTTTCCGGAATTCATGGTGCTGGTGGAGAAATTGGTCATATGCCTGTAAAGGATGATGAACCAACCGCATGTAACTGTGGTAATCATGGATGTTTAGAACAATATGTTTCAGCTACTGGAATTGTTACACAAGCTAAGAAAGTGTTAGATCAAGATGCTCGTAGTTCGAGTTTACGTAACTATGAATGTTTAGAAGCTAAACATGTCTATGATGAAGCTAAAAATGGTGATGTTGTAGCTAATGAAATTGTAGACTCAACATGTAAAATTCTCGCAAAGGCATTGGCACAAATTTGTAGTGTGATCGATCCAGAAATCATTGTGATTGGTGGCGGTGTTTCAAAGGCTGGAGATATTTTAACTTCAAGAATCACTCAATCTTTTAAAAAATATGTATTTAATGCATGTGCTCAAACACCTATTGTTTTGGCTAAACTTGAAAACGATGCCGGGATGTATGGGTGTGTAAAATCATTGTTCTAGTTCTTGTCAAATCGCAAGAAATTCGTAAAGCCTTTAGATGAAATGAAAAAATCGTAGAAAATCTCTCTACGATTTTTTACATTAATGGCGAAAAGATACGAATAATACTTAGGAATAATCCTTTTATAATATTTACATGCGTATCTTCGACTTGAATCTTTTTGCATTTCGATAATGTGTCTATAAAGTTTTGTTTCACATCCATGATTTTCTTAGATTTATACAATAAAGTGCCATTTTCAAAATGTAGGTATAAGGAGCGATAATCTAAGTTGATTGTTCCGACCGTGGCATATGTATCGTCACAAATAAAGACTTTTGAATGCACAAAACCAGGCTCATATTCATAAATTTTAACGCCGCCCTGAATTAATTGTTTATAATATGTAGTTCCTATATCATGTACAATCTTTTTATCGGCAATACCCGGCATGATGATTCTAACATCGACACCTTTTTTAGCCGTATGAATTAATGTATTAATCATTTCTGAATCAATGATGAGGTAGGGTGTCATTATATATACATATTTATTGGCACTATTTAATAAATCTTCATAAACGGATTGTCCCGTCAATTCTTCGTCTAACGGAGTTTCAGCATAAGGAGCAATATAGCCATCAAACAAAGTGTCATCTACAACATCTTCATTTTTGAAAACAGAATAATCAAAGTCTTCATGACGTAAAGCGTTCCAGTTTGTTAGAAACATTACTAAATAAGACCAAACGGCTTTACCTTTAATACAAATGATATTGTCCATCCAATGACCATGTTTTACTTTCTTATTGATATATTCATCAGCTAAATTAGCACCACCACTAAAGGCAACTTTACCATCAATAACCAAAATTTTACGATGATCACGATGGTTCATAATCGTATTAATGATAGGGGAAATACGATTGAAGGAAACAGCTTTGATTCCTTTTTTCTCTAATTGTTTGGCATAAGAAGCGGGAAGTGTACCTAAAGATCCCATATCGTCATACATGATACGTACTTCTACACCTTGTTTTACTTTTTCTTCTAAAATAGAAAGAATGGAATTAAACACAAACCCTTCTTCAACGATGAAATATTCCATAAAAATATATTTTTCTGCCTTTTTTAGTTCTTCTAACATGACATTAAATCCATTTTCGCAGGGTGCATAATATTCAAAATCCGTATTCCGATAAAAAGGGAATCCCTCTTTATGTAAAAAAGCAAGCTGTGATACATAGTCTGGATTATCGTTACGAATTTCATCAATAATCGATTCATCTTGTATATAGTAGCTAGATGCCTTTTTTTGTTCTTTAATAATATTACGGAATGTTTTTCCAAACAACAAACTTAATAACATCAATACATACACAAATGTACCAAAGACAGGGAACAACATAATCAGAATAATCCACATAAGATCTGAAGATAGATGTCTACTTGTACGTACGATATTTAATACGATTAAAATGGATAGAATGTGCAAAACAATTTCAACAAAGACAAAAGATGTTGTTAGCCATTTAAATAGATTACAGTATAATACAATTTCACCTAATGCGATGATGACTAAAGGAATAATTCTTCCGAACCATATTTTTAATTTCATAAATATCCACTCATTTCTAGTATAAAGTAATATACCATTTTCACGAACAATAAAAAAGAGCCAACTATGATTGGGTAGGTCATCCTGGCTCGAAAAAATATATACCGAACAGGTCTAATCAGAAAGGAAAAGAAAAAAACTATCGGCAAGACATAGTATACCACTCGTGTTTTTGATTTGAAAGAAAACACAATAAAAAATGAAACCCATACACTAGGTTTCATAAAACAATCTATAAAAAGAGGAGAGAACTAGTGTATTAGTGTTTTTTTGAGGAGACTAGTTCTCTAATCGACTGTTAGATGGAATCACACATGAGATAGTTGGCGTTGTTTATGTGTGACGTATTATTATTGTTTGTTGGCTTATAAACATTCATCTAACTGCCAAAATTATACCATGTTTGTCTGAAAAATAAATTGACATATGTCACATTTTTGAAAATATTTTCTGAAATATAGACATTATCCCTTTATATAAGGTAACATCAACTTATTAATTTCTGAAACAATTTTCTTGCGAACTAAAACATACGTATTCGAAGCTATTGTATATCCATACAATAAATCAATCATACATTGATCAAAATCTTCACCTGACATCACTTCAAACACTGTTGATGTAACGCTTTTACTAGACAGTTGAAGAAAGAACTTTCAAATACATCTTTATGAGCGCTTGTACTTATTAACAAAGTAAAAGACCAATGCGAAAGAAAGGGTTTAAAAATTGCATTGGCCTATACATGCTAGATAAAATTGAGATGAGTTAAATAAAAAGGTTTCTTTATCTAGCATTGCCTAGTATATCACTATGTATTTGTGTTTTCAAAAGATATGACTCTGATAGATCATATTAAAAACGAAAGGATCATGTATTGAATATGATTTATAAATTACATCCTGCAATGATTGAACTATATAAAGGAGATTCCAAAAGAATTCAACATTTCTCTGAAGACTTTTTTTGTTGAAGAGAGTTTTTCAAAAGAAGTAGCCAAATCGGCTTATGATTCTATATTTAATACGGAATGTGGAAGATCAATTTGTAGGGAAATGTTTGGAAGGTCGTGACTATGGAAACCATGAATAAAATCACAAAAAATGAATTTAAAAAGAATCATACTATGCATTATAGGGTGAGAGAAAAAGTTGTTTGTTCAAATAACATGATTGCAGAAATCATCGTATATAGAAATCACAAAGATATTGATGTTAGAAATGAAGATGGATATGTTATTGAACATACAACGTATCAGAGCTTTTCACAACGAAACTGTTCTAGGCCAGATGAGAAGCCAGTGATATGGCACCAAGGTTTAAATGTTGTAGAAAAGAATATTGGAAAGAAAAATCGAACCTTACATGGACATCGAACGTTAAACGTAAGAAGTTATTCAATGTCGATTATATAGATGATAATGGTGAAATTCAACAATAGCCGATAGATGATGTTATAGATACTGTTTGTGAATGGAACTATGAACGGATACTTGATGCTGATGCACACAGGAATGATCCAAAGGATTTTAAAGATTACAGTGAGTTTCAGGATAAGTATGACAGTTGGAAAGCAATGGAAAAAGACTGGTATCAAAAAAATTGGACGCTGGATATTCAGAATATGTCATGGGTAGAAGATACAGGCAGACAAGTAGATTTTCTAATCAAGCAGTTACAGTTAAAAGGAACGGAAAAAATACTTGATCTTGCATGTGGATTTGGTCGGCACTCACTGGAGTTTGCCAGACGTGGGTATGATGTTACCGGTATTGATATTACACCGACGTACATAGATTATGCAAACGAGCAGGCAAAAAAAGAAAATTTGAATGCAAAGTTCATTTATCAGGACATTCGCACGATCACATTTGATAAGGAATTTGATGTTGTGCTGAATATGGCGGATGGAGCAATAGGATATCTTGAAGACGATGGGGAAAATCATAAGATTTTTTCTGTCATTGCGAAACCATTAAAAAATGGTGGAAAGCACTTTATGGATATCATGAATGGAAGCTATGCCCAAACACATTTCCCTTGCAAGTTATGGGATGCAGGAGAAAAGGGACTTACATTATCTGCTTTTGAATGGGAGAAGGATAGAAAAACGCTGATATATTGGCAGGTAGACTATATGTATGGAGAAGCACTTTATAAGCCTGAAATGAAAGAAGAAAATCCTATAAGGCTATATAGTTTGGATGAAATCACGGAGATATTCTGTAAATTAGGACTTCGTATTTGTAACAGCTTTGCTGATTTCAGTGGAAAGCCGAGTTCTGATAATGATATTCAATTGATGGTTTATTCCATACGAGAATAAAAATAGAGTAGACGAATTATTTAGCAATCTTCATCAAATCTTTATTTTTTTCTGTTAGGTTATATTTCAGTAAGAAATGAAATATAGAAGGAAGGATAGTAAAGATGGAAATGATGTTGCAGACACAAAATCTATGTAAATATTTTAGAAAACAGAAAGCGGTAAATAATGTTTCACTTAATATCGAAAAGGGACAGATTTATGGACTGCTTGGACCGAATGGTGCGGGAAAATCTACCACATTGAAAATGCTGACCGGTATGATGAAACCAACTGCAGGAAAGATTTACTTTGATGGAAAACTTTTGGATAGAAAAGATTTATCAAAAATAGGAGCGTTAATTGAAAATCCGCCTATTTATGAAAATCTTTCCGCCAGAGAGAATTTGAAGGTAAGACAATTATTGCTTGGTACAGATGAAAACAGAATTGATGAGGTCTTGCAGATTGTATCACTTACAAACACCGGAAAGAAGAAAGCAGGACAGTTTTCTTTGGGGATGAAGCAAAGACTAGGCATTGCAATGGCATTGCTTGGAGAACCGGAACTTTTGATATTGGATGAACCTACGAATGGATTAGATCCAATAGGCATCGAGGAATTACGAGAGCTGATCCGGTCTTTTCCGGAACAGGGAATCACTGTAATTCTCTCCAGTCATATTCTCTCAGAGGTACAGTTACTTGCAGATAAAGTCGGGATTATTTCAGGTGGAATCTTAGGATACGAAGGAGCATTAAAGCAGGGAGATAATCTTGAAGATTTGTTTATGAATGTGGTAAGAAAAAACCAGAAAGCAGGTGAAATCCATGGTTAATATTTTAAAAGCAGAACATCAAAAAGCCAAAAGAACCATGCGAAAAAAGTTTATCTGGGGATTTCCTCTTCTTACATTTGTCATGGCATTTATATTTACTCTTGGGATGACAAATGCTTATGCAGAAAGTGTTTGGAACTGGTGGTATACACTTTTGCTGCCGGGGATGATTGCTCTATTTTGTTATCTTTCTGTGGCGCAGGAGAAAAAGATAAAATACTATCATTTAATGACTATTCCCACAGACAGAAGAAAATTGTTGCTGGGGAAAATTATTTATATTGGGTACATGATTTTGTTTTCTAATGTGATTGTGTTTGCAGGAGCAACGCTTGGAGGCTTTCTTCTAACGACACATGTTCCAGTTGGAGGAGCGCTGATTGCGGTATTGTTTCTGACGGTTTCTGAGTTATGGGAGATTCCGGTAGCTTTATTTTTAAGTGAACGATTTGGAATGATTGTAAACCTGTTCGTCTGCCTATTTATTACCGTCAGCGGTGTGGTAATATCACAAACTAGAATCTGGTATGTACTTGTTTCTGCAATCCCTATGCGAATGATGTGTCCGTTGCTTCATGTTTTACCAAATGGACTTGCCGCAGAAGCAGGGAATCCTCTTTTGGATACGGGAGTCATTGTTCCGGGAATGTGTCTCTCAATCATCTGGTTTGTTTTTGTAACGGTTCTGTTTTTGAAATGGTTTGAGAGAAGAGAGGTGAAATAAGATGATTGGAAGATCTCTTAATGCAGACTTGCGAAAGATGAAAGGAACATCTGTGATTCTGGCACACTTACTGATTCCGATTATAACCAGCGTTATATTTTTAATATATTACTTTTTTTCACCATGGAATGAAAATATGAAAGTGATTGCATTTTATCAGGCAATAGGAGCAGGACTTCCGGTACTTATTGGAATTTTTACAGCAAGTGTGATGGAACAGGAACAAAATGCAGGTGATTTTCAAAATCTGTTGTCTTTACCAGATAAACCTGCAGCATTTTTATCGAAACTGTTGATGCTACTGGTTTTGTGTCTGTGCTCTATCCTATTGACAGCAATCATATTCGGAATTGGATTTGGAAGAATCGCATCAAGCGATATCGAAATCATGAAAGGATGTATATTTGCAGCATTGCTGCTGTGGGGAAGTAGTGTTCCACTTTATCTGTGGCAGCTGATTCTAGCTTTTCAGTTTGGAAAAGGGGTATCCATTGGAGCAGGGATTATATCAGGACTAATTAGTGCATTGATGCTTACCGGACTTGGAGATTATGTGTGGAAATATGTATTTGTCTGCTGGACGGGTAGAGTACCATATACTTATCTGCAATCTGTATTGGGAGAAACTAGTGTAGGTGAATGGTTGTCATTCATACCAGGTTGCTTAATATTTACAGGGATTAGTATGGTATACTATTTTTGGTGGGTAAACCACTGGGAAGGAAACAGAATATCGGAATAGAATCGAGGGTAACTATGGCAAAAATACTGGCAGTTGATGATGAACCGGCAATTTTGGAAATGATAGAAAGCATTTTGAATAAGGATGGACATCTGGTTACCAAAGTAAGTAATCCACTAAAAATTAATATGGAAGAATTACATCGTTATGACCTGATTTTACTGGACATTATGATGCCTGGAATTGACGGCTTCGAATTATGCAAAAGAATTAGGATACTTGTGGATTGTCCGATTTTGTTTCTTACGGCAAAAACGGAGGAAAACAGTCTGGTAAACGGACTTTCTTTAGGAGCAGATGATTATATTTCAAAGCCATTTGGAGTGATGGAACTTCGGGCAAGGATCAATGCACATCTTAGAAGAGAGCACAGGGAACATTCTGTCAGGATGGTTTTAGGGAGAGTCTGCATTCAGATGTCACAAAAGAAACTGTTGATGGATGATAAAGAACTTCCGTTTACGAAAGCAGAGTACGAAATCTGTGAATTTCTGGCTAAAAACAGAGGACAGGTTTTCTCGAAGGAACAGATATTGGAAGCGGTCTTTGGCTTTGACAATGAGAGTAATGACAGTACTATAATCACGCATATCAAAAATATAAGAGCAAAATTTGCGGATTATGATTATATGCCGATAAAAACAGTCTGGGGGATTGGATATAAATGGGAAGAGTAAAGAGAAGCAATGCACTCAGCTGGATTTTTATGAGATATGTACTGGTCATGCTTGGATCATTAGTAGGTTTGGTGATTGTTGCTTGGCTGCTGCTGTCCCTTTTGATTAGTGTGGGCTGTATTTATCCGGCAAATTATGCAGAGCAAAAGATTAATGAAGCATATGATACGATTCTACGTGCAGATAAAGTGACTGCTGAGATGATTCCCGCACTTTGTGATTATGTAATCTTTTCAGAGAATGGAGAGAAAATAGGTGGAGATCTGTCAGAACAATACGAACAGATAGCATGGAACGTTGCAAAGTACGGAAACGCATCCGGGAAATATTTTTATAAAGTAATTGTAAGGGAAAATGAATTTGTTGTATTGCAATATCGCCTGACACCTCAATATCATTCAGCTTTTTTGAGGGAGCATTTTATAGAACCACAGAATGTGATGAGTATTATGTCTGTGATTGGAGCGGTAGCGATTATCATCATTCCGTCCATACGTTTTGGAAAAAGAATCAAAAAGCAGATGCAGCCTGTATTAGACGCAATTGGACAAATAAAGAATCAAAATCTGGAATATGAGACATCCTGTTCCGGTATCAAAGAGTTTGATGACTGTTTATCGGCAATCGATGATATGCGAGATGCATTGCGAGAATCTTTAGAAAAGCAGTGGAAAACAGAGCAGGAAAAGAAACAGCAGATGTCTGCTTTGGCGCATGATATTAAAACACCTCTTACGATTGTACGGGGAAATGCAGAACTACTTTCAGAGACTGAACTGACCACAGAACAGAAGAAAAATATCACTTATGTTTTGAACGGCACAACACAGATACAAAGTTATGTAAAACAGTTGATAGATGTCACAAAATCATGGAATTGCAGTGATGTTATCTATACAACGGTGAGGTTAGAAGATTTTTTCGCAGATATAAAGGAACAGGCACTCGGACTGGTAGAAATCTATCACCAGAAGATAGATTGGAAGGCGGAACAAAGTGATAAAAAGGTAACGATTGCTTATGATCCAATGTTCCGAGCCGTAATGAATGTGATTCAGAATGCAGTGGAGCATACAAAAGAAAATGGAATCATTTATATTGACGCAAAGGAGCAGGATGGTCGGCTGACATTCATTGTGGAGGATAGCGGATCAGGATTTACAAAAGAAGCATTATTGCATGGCACAGAGCAGTTTTTTATGGATGACACAAGTAGAAATGGCGAAGCCCATTATGGGATGGGACTATTTTTTGCAAAAACTGTGGCTGAAAAATATGGTGGAAGTATTAAACTTTCAAATTCTGAAAATACAGGTGGGGCGAGGATAGAAATATTTTTCCTGAGTAGTCAAGAAACAAGCTAAATAGACCGCAATTAAGCTATGTAAAAGAAATTTTACATGCTTTTATCTAATATGTAAAAGCCTTTTTAATAGACATTACTACTAAGTTTACAATTTACGGATTATTCAAAATGGAAAATGATTTCTTTTTTTACCATTACTACAGTATTGATTCTGTATAGTATATATGCATGATACGGAGCAAATCATTATGTGTATTTTAGACATAATTTTTATTAGTTTCTGTTATTGGTATTATAAGAAAAAAGAAGCTAAATAGATCAAAATACTGCAACTTAATAGGCTATTAGAAAAAGAATCTATTGTAGCTTATCTTTGATAGCAATTTTCGGTATCAGCATTTTCTGAACAACATCAACTTCGAAACGTTGCCCAGCTTTTTTTGCGATTACATTTCGAACGCCTGGGTAACCAAATAATCTAGGGGTTTCCAAGAAATATCTAGGGGTCAATTTAGGGGACTGATGCCATATCGGTATGAACCTATAGACCCCTAGATTTGTTTTTAATGTAAGCGCCAAGTAATATGCTGGATTGAAAATTATTTCAAAAAAATCGACAATTA
>NZ_JANFYN010000035.1 GCF_024460475.1 Holdemanella sp. MSK.7.32
GTCTTTTGATTTATTCATGTGATTTCATCACCCCTATCTCATATACGAAATAAATGGAGGTTTCTCTAGAAAAGTTGCATTTGTTAAGATATTTTTACAATTAAATATAGAATTTTTTGAACAAAATATGTATAATAAGCCCATAAAGGGAGTAGCCTGCACATATATGTGTTTACAGCTTCGTCAATACGATATTAAATCCGGACTGTGATGAAATGGCAAGACTTTGGTACATAAGACCAGAGCCTTTTTATTTTATCTGGTCCAGGAGGAAAACATATGAACATAATTTTATTAGTATTAGGATTTATTCTACTACTAAAAGGAGCCGATTGGTTTGTCGATGGATCAAGCAGTATCGCATCACGCTTTGGCATACCCCAACTGATTATTGGACTTACTATCGTTGCGATGGGAACGAGTCTACCAGAAGCCTTTGTTTCTATTACTGCTGCTTTAAAATCGAATGCTGCCATCACAATTGGAAATGTTGTTGGAAGTAACATTCTAAATGTTGGAATCATTCTTGGCATTACAGCACTCATTCGTCCATTACATATTCAAAATAGTACAATCAAATATGAAATGCCATTTATGATGCTTGTAACACTAGTACTCATTCTACAAGGCATAAACAATACTATTTCACGCTTTGACGGTATTATCTTATGGTTATTCTTCCTTGGTTACTTATACTACATTTTCAGAATGACAAAAAATCAAACCGAAGAAGCAGAAATCAAAAAGACAAACCCATTATTTATTCCACTCGGACTTGTATGTTTAATGATTGGAAGTAACTTTGCGGTAGATGCAGCCACAAACATTGCCATTTCACTAGGTGTTAGCCAAAGATTTATCGGACTAACCATTGTTGCCTTAGGAACATCTTTACCTGAACTTGTCACTTCGGTAACGGCTGCCAAAAAAGGCAATGCCGATATTGCGATTGGAAACATCATTGGATCGAATATCTTTAATATCCTATTTGTCGTAGGTTCTAGTGCACTTATTACTCAAGTACCTTTTGAGCCTAACTTTATCATCGATTCCTTTGTCGCAATATTGATTGGTCTTGTCCTTTATATTTGCACTAAAAAAACAAGAGTACTCGACAAAAAAGCCGGCATACTCTTGTTGATCACATATTCAATTTACTTTATTTATCTTCTTTACTAGTCTTCAACAAATCACGAATCTCTTCTAATAAGACAACAGTGTCATCTTTTTTAGGTTCTTCCTGATCAAGTTGATCATTCGTTGTCTTTTTAAAATGCGCCAAAAACTGCAACATTGCAAAGATGCATGCCGCAACAATTAAAAAGTCCACAACATTTTGAATAAAATTACCATACGTAATTGTAGCTGTGCCTACTTGAATTTTCAAAACTGTAAAATCAAGTTCACCAATCAAAATACCCACAATCGGCATCAATATATCATTTACCAAGGAAGTAACGATTTTCCCACAGCCATATCCATGACATTTCCCTTGGCAATAAACTCTTTAAATTCACTGATTGTTTTATTTGGCTTCATTTATTTCTTCTTATCAAAATGCAAAGTTTGTTTCAAAACAGTAGAACAAGCCAAGTCACCAATGACATTCACACAAGTAGCTCCCATGTCACACAAAGTATTTACCGAAATATAAACACCCAAGATTTGATTTGTTGGAATTCCTGCAATTGGACACAATGCCGCAAAAGCAGCAATCGCACCACCGGGAACGCCTGGAGTACCAATACTTAACAATACGTTACAAGCAAGTACTGTAACCATTGTTCCAATACTTAAATCAATACCAAGTGCAGTCGCAAAGAATGTAATCATAAATGACATCAAAATCGAAACAGCATCCATATTGATTGTTGCACCCAAAGGTAAAGTTAAAGATGTGATTTCTTCAGGAATACCAATCTTTTCTGAAGCACACTTTAATGAAATGGGAATCGTAGCACTACTTGAACAAGTTCCAAACGCATTCAATCCTGCTGGTGCAATATCTTTAAAAAATTGAATTGGATTATATTTTCCAAAGAATTTGACCATACCACCATAAATAATAAACGCATATAAATAGAACGTAATATACAACGCCAATAATACCTGTCCTAATTGAAGCATTGTATCCACACCATTTGAATACATAACTGTAGCGATACATGCGAATACTCCAAATGGAGTCACATACATGATCTTACTTATAATAAAAATAGAAATTTGATAAATCGAATCACACAAATTAATAAATGGATCCGCCTTTTCCTGAATAGCCAAACATGCAAGTCCAATAATCACGGCAAACGCAAGAACTTGAAGCATATTTCCCGTTGCGAAAGCCTCTACTGGATTCGATGGAATAATATTCTGTAACGTATCCAACAACCCATTAAATGTCGCAGCCTCCACTTGTGTTTTTGTAGCAACAATATGCGCATTCTTACCCAAATGTAACATGCGAGGCAAAACCAAACCTAAACCCGAAGCTAAAGCTGTTGTACCTGTATACCATAATAAGGCATGTAAACCTACCTTACCCGTTTTGGCAATATCCCCAATGCCAATGATTCCCATCACTAAACTTGTGAATACAAGTGGGAAAATCATCATTTTTAATGCCGACATATATATGGAAGCAACAACGCTCAATGCGGTATTTGCCCATTCCGGCATAATAATTCCAACAATAACACCTGCAATCAAGCCAATGAAAATACCAAGTGTTATATTATATCCTTTCTTTTTCATAACTCTCCTCCAATAATGTAAATATTTTACCATATAACTACATATATGTAAAAATTTACAAATACGCTAAAAAAGACACTGCCTAAAACAGTGTCATTTGATTTTCTTCATCCAATCCCTCTAAAGCATTCATATCCGCTAACTTTTCAACTAAAGTCTTTGAAAGTTGTGTACGCTTCAATACATCTTCCTTAGATAGAAATGGTTTTTCTTCTCTAGCCTTAACGACAGACAAACCTACGTTTGAACCCAAGCCATCAATACTTGTGAAAGGCGGAATAATTGCTTTTGGATCATCTGGATCCACAATAAATTCGGTGGCTGCACTACGATTAATACTAATATTCGAGAATCTAAAACCACGCAAAACCATCTCTAAAGCAAGTTCTAACGTATCATAAATAGCTAACTCTTTATCACTTGGTTTTTGTGTTTTATCCTCTTTCATATGTTTGATATCCGCCATTCTTTGGCGAATGGCAGCCTCACCCTGAATCATGGTCTGCACATCATAAGCATCACAACGAATACTAAAATACATACAATAATAATGTACTGGCATATGCACTTTAAACCACGCAATACGCACAGCCATCATAACATAGGCAACCGCATGGGCTTTAGGGAACATGTACTTAATTTTTGTACAAGAATCAATAAACCATTCTGGTACATTGTTCGCCTTCATTTCGGT
This sequence comes from Holdemanella sp. MSK.7.32, assembly GCF_024460475.1. Lineage (GTDB taxonomy): Bacteria > Bacillota_I > Bacilli_A > Erysipelotrichales > Erysipelotrichaceae > Holdemanella. The sequence goes on from NZ_JANFYN010000035.1 coordinate 3,446, forward strand.
AACCCACTCATCTTTTAAACCTTTACCCTTACGAACACTTTCCATGATCGTAAATGATAATTTTGGTTTAACACCATACCCCATCAAATCAACCATGATATCGTCACGACAACCAATAACTTCATTCAACTTACAAGTACCATTATCAATTAGATCTTTGGCATTTCCCAACCAAACATCGGTACCATGAGACAAACCAGAAATTGTGACTAATTCCGCAAACGTTGTCGGCTTTGTAAGTTCAAGAATACCACGAACAAATGGTGTACCAAACTCAGGAATACCCGCTGCTCCTGTAACTTCATTATATTTTGTCGTATCGATTTTTAGTGATTCGGTTGTCGAGAATATAGCCATGGTCGCCTGATCATTCATAGGAATCTGACGAACATTTACCCCCGTTATTCTCTCCAACATTTTCATAGCCGTAGGATCGACATGACCTAAAATATCAAATTTTAAGATATTATCATGAATCTGATGGAAATCGAAGTGTGTTGTTTTCCAAGTCGCATTTGGATTGTTTGCAGGATATTGTACAGGCGTAAAATCATGCACATCCATATCCAATGGCACAACGACAATACCACCCGGATGCTGACCCGTTGTTCTTTTTACACCTTCACAACCCTTAGCCAAATCTACACGCTTTGCCTCATTAAAAGGCTCACACTCCATCTCTTCTTCATATCCTTTGACATAACCATACGCCGTCTTCTCCTGAACCGTACCTACAGTACCTGCTCTAAAGACGTGATCATCTCCAAATACTTCTTTTGTATAGGCATGGGCATTCGGTTGATATTCACCTGAAAAGTTCAAATCGATATCGGGAACTTTATCCCCCTCAAAACCTAAGAATGTTTCAAACGGAATATCCTGACCATCTCCACGCATGATTTCACCACAAACCGGACACACCTTATCCGGCAAATCAAAGCCAGACTTAGCTTCATCCCCCTCTAAAAACTCATAGTGCTGACAATTTTTACATACATAGTGAGGTGTTAATGGGTTTACCTCCGTAATATTGGACATTGTCGCAACAAAACTAGATCCTACAGATCCACGCGAACCTACAAGATATCCATCATCATTACTCTTCTTAACAAGTAAGTGTGAAATATAATATACTACATAGTAACCATGACCAATAATACTATCTAACTCACGAGTTAAACGTTTCTCTACAATGTCTGGCAAATCATTTCCATACCATTGGTGAGCTGTTTCAAAACAAATATCACGCAGCTTTTGGTCAGACCCCTCAATGTCAGGTGGATACAACTTATCTTTGATTGGAAAGATAGGCTCTGTTAATAACTTCAATTTATTTGTGTTTTCCACAACAACCTCATATGCTACATCTTCACCCATCCATTCAAATGCCTTCAACATCTCATCCGTCGTCAACAAATGCTGATTTGGATTGCTCGTAGCTTTACGCGCTTGTTTATTATAAATATATAGAGGATGTCTAGCATTACCAATTGCCTTGGCATTAATATATACATCACGAAGACGTTTCTCATTAGGATTCACATAGTGTGCATCACTTGAAGCAATCACCATCTTACCCGCTTCTTTTGCGGTATCATAGATAAACTGCAAATACCACTTCAAATCATCCACATCTGTAATGCTTCCACGATCCAATAAATTTTTATAACAATCTAATGGCTGTAACTCAATGTAGTCATAATAGCCCATAGCTTCCAATAATTCTTTTTTACTTCGCGTATGCGCCAATTCAAAAATTTCACCATTCTGACAAGAAGAACCAATTAATAAGTTGCCGTTATCCCACTTCTTTGAGATTTCCTCCTTAATAATACGAGGCTGACCATTTTCTTTACCCATACTCACCAAATATTGTGTATGTGATAAAGTAATCAATTCAAACAATTCTTTTAAGCCATCCTTATTCTTTGCGAATACCGTCATATGATATGGACGATTTCTCTCATATGGTTTTTTCGAAGCGTATTTCTCACATCCACTTTCCATATCAACTAATGTATCTAAAGTAGCTTCATGTCCTAATTGATTCATCATATTATACATGACTTGTGAAAGTACATCCGCATCATAGTCGGCACGATGCGCACCTTCACCATCATAACTCACACGATAATGACGACATACACTTCCTAGATTAAATCGCTTTTGATCATCCGGAAGCATCGCATACGATAGTGGCAATGTATCAATCACAGGATTTGTCAGTTCATCACGACCTGTTTTTCTGCAAGCTGCATTCATAAAGCCAACATCAAACGTTGCGTTATGCGCTACTAAAATAGAATCTCCAATAAATTCTAACAACTCATCTAAAGCATCTTCAATAGGTTTTGCACGATCTACATCATTTTGTGTAATATGCGTTAAATTTGAAATGTGGGCTGGAATCGCACGCTTTGGATTAATGAACATCTGTAAACGTCCAACCTCTTCACGATTTTTGATCTTAACCCCACCAAATTCAATAATTTCATCACGCGTATTCGAAAGACCCGTTGTTTCCAAGTCAAACACGACAAATGTTGCATCTTCAAGTTTGCGATGATCATTATTATATACAATATGATATTTAGAATCTGCCACAAGCATTTCACAACCATACAACATTTTAAATTCACGATTCGGATCTTGTTTGACCAAAGCCTCAATCTTATGTTGTGCCATTGGAAATGCCTGTACGACCTGGTGATCACACACACCGATAGAATCCATACCCCAGTCATAGGCAGTCTGAATAAATTCTTCGATTGCACAAACACCATCCATTTCTGAAAAATTAGAATGAACATGCCATTCTGTTCTTTTTACTTTCGCATGATCTTCTCTTATCTTTTCCTTTGTGATTTCTAATTTACGAACCATAAACGAGTCGCACTTTGAGAATGAATCATAAACAACTTCACCCGTTAATACAACGTGCATGCCTTTTTTTACCGCTTGAATCTCTTCAATGGGACATCTTGCCCCTTCAAAACGTTTTGCAACGATCGCATCATCATAATCACTGATATACAACATCTGCAAAGTTTTACCACTCTTCATAACACGATTATCAATATCGAAAATATGTCCTTCAATTTGAACATTTGAATAGCCCACTCGTAAATCTGCAATCTTATATGTTGTAGCTGATTCCTTCTTATAGCTGTTTGAAGAAGGATACTGCTTCTTTACTGGCTCTTGTTTCACAACTGGTGCACTCACTTGAACCTTTGCCGTTTCAATTTCAATATCATCCTCAACTTTTTTACACACAATTTCCTGCGTAATCCCTACATCCTCTAACTTTTCCATTAATGAAGGTAAAGCCAAATTTAAAGCCGCAAGACGAGACTCATCGCGCGTAGAAAAACAGATTGTATCATTTTCTAAATAAGGATGTAGAAAGCGAAAATCCTTCACATCATTATATTTTTCCACAAAATAATTTACATAACGATCCAGTTCATCCATTTCAATAACGCAATTCTTTGTGTGCATATGCAACTTTACATGAGCATGCAAAGAAAGCTGAAGCTTAGTAATGATCTGTTCATAAATTTCCAAAGGAATTACATTCTCAAATTCAATGTAAAAATCAACCATTTTATGCGCTGTATGAAATACAGGATTCTCATAAAAAGTCGCATTTTTAAAATACGCATATAATTCCGGATCTAGTAATTTCTCAAATACTTCCATTTTATTTTGCCATCTTTTCAAAAGCATCTTTAGCTGCTTTTTGTTCCGCCTTTTTCTTTGTGCTGCTCGTTCCCTGACCTAATAAAATATCATCTAAATACACACCCATTGTGAAGGTAGGTGCATTGCTTGGACCTTTTTCTTCTAATAATTTATATTGAATCGTCTTTCTAGAATCTGCCTGAATCACCTCTTGTAAATGTGTTTTATAGTCTGTAACAGCCTCACTCTTTTCTTGTTTAAATACTGGCTTCATATATTTTGTCAAAATCTCGTCACAAACAGCATACCCCTGATCAATATAGATAGCTCCAATACAAGCTTCAAATTGATCGGCCAAAATACTTTCTCTATGGCGTCCACCCGTTTTTTCTTCACCAACACCTAGACGCAAGAATTCATACCATCCAAGTTGTCTATTCAATACGGCTAGTGTAGATTCGCATACTGTCTGTGCACGAAGTGTTGTCATTTGTCCTTCACGCATTTTGGGTTCCATCAAAAATAATTGTGTGGCACTCCAAATCTGTAAAACAGAATCTCCCATAAATTCTAAGCGCTCATTGTCTCCCATTTCACGATGATGTTCATTGGCATACGAAGAGTGTGTACAAGCTTCTAGATAAATATCTTCATCTTTATATTGATATCCATTTGCCTTTAACCAATCAATAAACTTTTCCATTTTATTCTTCTCCTTTTTTAAGATCTTCTAATACACAAGCAGGAACAAATCCCGAAATGTCCTGACCATATTTAAATAGTTCTCTTACGTTTGAACTTGAATACAAACTATATTCAGGACGAGTAAATAAACATACTGTCTCAATGTCCTCATTCAATCTTGCGTTCATAAACGCCATGTTTTGCTCGTATGTACAATCCACACCATTACGAATTCCACGTACCAGCACAGTCACATTCACACTTTTGCATGCCTCGACAACTAATCCCGACTGAATCTTGCATGTTACGTTTGACAAGTGCTTCGTTGATTCATTCAACCATTTTAATCTTTTTTCCTCTGTAAACTCATTATTTTTATCTGAGTTTGGCGAAATAAAGACCACTAATTGATCAAACAACTTACTTGCTCTTTCAATAATATCTAAATGACCATAAGTAACTGGGTCAAATGTTCCGCAAAATGCTGCTATTTTCATTCTTCATTCTCCTCTTTTTGATAATAAGAAATACGCGTAATGCCATATGTCTTCTCTTTATATTTTATGAATGAAGCTATTTTTTCTGGCCACACCTCTTCTTGCAGGCTTTCCACCACAATAACTCCATCTGATTTTACAATATCTAAATCCTCTAATTTTTGAATCAACTTTTCATTTTCTTGTTTCGCATAAGGAGGATCAATATAAACTACATCATACTTTAAAGTCAAACGCTCCAATACACTAAAAATATTTCCACAAATGATTTTGGTCTCTTTTTCTGCCTTTAAACTCTTTACATTCTCTTTAATGACAGAAATGGCCCCTTTATTATTGTCCACCAAAGTCGCATGTTCCATTCCGCGACTCACAGCTTCTAAACCCATATTTCCAGTTCCACTGTAACAATCTAAAAAGTTGCCACCATCAAACATGTTTCCCAAACTTGAGAAGATGGCTCCTTTAATTTTATCTTGTGTTGGTCTAGTCGCATCATTTTTAGGACTTTTTAATGATCTAGACCCATATTTTCCCGCTACAATTCTCATGATAATCGATCCATCTCCCTTCTTCGAATTGCACAAATGCAGTTTTGTGCCAATCCCATTGTCAACATAACTGAAATCAAGCTTGTACCTCCACTACTTATAAATAGTAGGGGTACTCCGGTAAAAGGAATCAGGCTGGCCACACCACCAGCATTCAAAAAGAAGTGCATAAATAGATAAACGCCCGCGCCACCCAATATAATTTTGTACATATTCTCACTTGTTTTAAAGGCATAATAAAATAAGCGAAATTCAATAATTCCATACAGAATAACCAATCCAAACAAACCAAAGATACCTGTTTCTTCAATCAATACAGCCAAAATATAGTCATTATCAGCCTGTGTTAAATAACCATATTTACGTGCCGAGTTTCCAATGCCTTTTCCAACAATATTCGAGCTTGCGATTCCATACAAAGAATTGGCTGGTTGATATCCATCCCCATAAACATCGTTATATGGATCTTTGAAGTTTTCAACACGCACCGCAATATGTGCAAATGACGTATGTTTTAAGATTTCATTTCCTATATTTGTAAATCCAAATAAAACAACGCCAAAAACAATTCCTCCATAAATAAGTACTTTTAATACGCGTTGTGTATGTTGTAAAACAGGATATTTTGGAATCATGATACAAGATATAAAGATAAATCCAATGATAACAGCGGTTCCTGTATCTTTTTGCAAAAGCACAATGATACATATACAAATAAATGCGGCCCACGCCCTTTTAAAGAGTCTACCCTTTTCCTTTAACATAATTGATTTCTTTTTTGCACGATACAAGCATGTCGCACAAATAATCAGCAATAATGGTTTTGCGAATTCACTTGGCTGCAAAGATATACCGGCAATCTGAATCCAGGCATGGCTTCCTCCAATTTCTGGAAACGCAAATGGAAGTATCATTATGAACAAACAAAGTGGAACAATACACCATTCTATTTTTGAATACCATCGAAAACGAAAAAAACGATTCATAAACCACATGGCAATATATCCACATATGCAAAATATACTTTGTTTGACAATTACTTTTGGGACAATGTTAGGGGCATATGTCGTTTTTCCTACATTGGTTGAAACAATCGTAAATGTTCCAATCAACAAAAGAAGCGCCACCGCCCAATTGATATACTTATCACACTTTGGATCCAATGCGAAAAATGATAATTTCCCCTTCTTTTTTTGTTCGGACATGTAAATCCCCCCATCATAAATTCTATTTTAGCATATTTTCAAAAATCATTTGTCAATAATTCGAAAATGCTATAGAATGTTTGCGAGGATGATTACTATGAAAATAACAAGCAAAGATATTATATTGGATACAGACGAAAGAATTCGTATGCAAAGTGAACCTGTTCAATTGCCTTTATCAAATGAGGATCGGGAACTTTTACAGGCCATGTTAGATTATGTGCGCAATTCACAAGATGATGAAATTGCCGAAGCCGAAGGTTTACAGCCAGCCGTTGGTATTGCAGCTGTACAAGTTGGTGTTTTAAAACAAATGATTGCGGTTGTGATTCCTTATGAAGATGGTGTAGATGAAGTTGCACTAGTCAATCCTAAAATCATTTCCGAATCCGTGCAAAACGCATATTTAGATAATGGAGAAGGTTGTTTATCCGTAAAAGGCGAACACCCAGGACATGTTTTCCGTCATGCAAGAATTAAAGTTCGTGGTTATGATTTGATTCAAGATAAAAATGTAACAATTTCAGCTGAAGGATATTTCGCAATTTGCCTTCAACACGAAATCGATCACTTATCAGGTACTCTTTTCTACGATCATATTGATGCCAATAATCCATGGAAAAGTGATGATGAGGCAGAAGTCATTTAAGCTTCTGCTTTTTTAAATCGCGTAGCTTTGCTATAATAACAATAGAGTCATTAAATTATAGAAAGAGGTCGAATATGCCAAAAGCACAAGAACAAGCGTTTGGGCATGCATCGAACAAAAAACCATATCATGCAAAAAATCACGTTGAAAAAGGTGATACTTTGATTTACGCCCTAGGGGGATTAGGCGAAGTCGGTAAAAATATGTATTGCTACGAACACGAAAATGAAATCTGTATCGTAGATTGTGGCGTTTTGTTTCCAGGTGATGAACTATTAGGCGTTGACTATGTAATTCCTGATTATCATCATTTGATTCGCATGAACAAAAAAAGAAAGTTTTTAGTAATTACCCATGGTCACGAGGATCATATTGGAGGAATTCCATTCTTACTAAAACAAGTCCAAATTGATGCTATCTATGCACCTCGTTTTGCGAAGGCTTTGATTCTTAAAAAGTTAAGTGAACATAAAGGACTAGAAAAAACAAAAATTATAGAAATTGATGAAAACTCAAGTATCTCAACAAAATACTTTAAAGTTGGTTTCTTCAATACCATCCACTCTATCCCCGATTCTTTAGGTGTACATATCACATGTCCTAATGGATCTATTGTCCACACAGGTGACTTCAAATTTGACTTAACTCCTGTTGGAACAAATGCAGACTACCAGAAAATGGCATTTATTGGTGTCACAAAACCAGACTTATTAATGTCAGATTCTACAAACTCTGGAGTTGAAGACTTTTCTATTTCAGAAAGAAAAGTTGCCAATGAAATCCAGGACATTATGCGTAAGACAAAACAGCGTTTAATTGTTGCGACATTCGCATCCAACGTACATCGTGTTGCCCAAATCATTGAAGCTGCTACTAAATTTGGTAGAAAAGTCATTGTATTTGGTCGAAGTATGGAAAATGTTGTCGATATCGGACGAAAGATGGGAACAATCAAAGTTAAAAATTCAGACTTCTTAAGTCCTGAAGAATTAGCTTATACACCAGATGATAAAGTTTGTATTATTTGTACAGGAAGTCAGGGTGAACCTTTGGCTGCCCTATCAAGGATTGCGAATGGTACACACCGCTTTATTCACTTAAAACCTGGAGATACAATCGTATTCTCAAGTAATCCAATTCCAGGAAACCAATCCAGTGTCAATCGTGTTATTGATAACTTATTTAGATCGGGTGCTACAGTATTGACAAAATCCATCTTAAATAACTTGCATACAACGGGACATGCTTCTAAAGAAGAACAAAAACTAATGTTACAGTTAGTTCGTCCAACCTATTTTATGCCAATTCATGGTGAATATAAGATGTTGATGCAACACCGTCAAACCGCAATGGAAACAGGTATTCCTAAAGAGAATATCTTTGTATGCGCAAATGGAGATATTTTAATTTTAAGAGATCACAAAGTACTACAAAGTGACTGGCGATACCAAGGTGACGATATTTATGTCGATGGAAATGATATTTCCGGATTATCCACTGCTGTTTTAAAAGATCGTCGAATCTTAGCTGATAATGGATTAGTTGCCGTTATCTTAGCTATCGATTCAAAAGAAAACAAAATCTTAATGCGACCCGTCATCGTATCACGTGGATTTGTCTTCATTAAAGATTCACAGGGATTGATCAAAGAAGCTGAATATATTGTGAATAATTCTCTTCAGGAAAAGATGAAAGAAAAAACCACTTTCTCTGAAATCAAAAACTGTGTACGCTCTACATTAGAACCATTCTTATACAAGAAGACGCATCGAAACCCAATTGTAATTCCAGTTATCTTGAATTCAAAACAAACAATGGAAGAACTTCAAAAAAATCGTAAGAACAATTTCCATGCAAGAAAACCAAGAGCAACAAAGGCATCCTAGTGATGTCTTTTCTATTTTATGATAAAATAGTTTCATGACAAAGTTACAGAAACAAATGTTTATCATCATTGCCATATTATTTGCGATCGTATTAAGTATGCTAGGATCTTTGAAAATCGCAAAAAATGTTGAGCCCGATCAATTGAGTGTACAATATAAAACATTGAAAGATGAAAAGATTCCATCCTCAATGAATGATGTATCCATTGTTTATTTTACGGATGTGCAATATGGTGAATTTGAAAATAAAAAAAGAGCCGATAAACTCTTTAATAAAATTGAACATTTAGATCCAGACATTCTGATTTTTGGCGGCGATCTATTTGATGAAACCTGTCAGATGGGTCAAGAAGACATAGATTATATCACCAATAAATTATCTAAGATGCATGCTCCACTAGGTAAATTTTGTGTCTTAGGCGAAAAGGATGATGCAAACAACGACGTAGTTCGTTCCATTTTAAATCAGGCACAATTTGAAATATTAGAAAACGAAACAATTCTTCTTACAAACAAAAAAGAGGAAGGCATTACATTAAGTGCATTATCAAATATTCCAGATCTAAGTAAAATTTCAACGTCAGACAAACAATACAATCTGCTCATCACTCACATGCCAGATACACTGACTAATGAAGAATTATCCACAAAATCAATATCCCTAGCATTATGTGGACATTCTCATGGCAATCAAATCACATTCCCTATTTTTGGTGGATATAAATCGATAGATGGGGCAAAATCATTGAATCGTTCCCACGCAAAACGTCTTGCCTTTCCATACATCATTTCATCCGGTGTAGGATGCACACACGTAAATCTTCGTTTTATGGCAAAACCAGAAATCTATTATTTCATGCTACAAAGTAAATAAGAGGCTTATTAAATCAGCCTCTTATTCTTTTTTCTTTAGACATTGAATTAGAAGTTCATTGTTCTTTTTGATTTCATCTTTAATAGAAGCTAATTCTAACAAGATGAATACTAAGATTATTATGATAAAGATAGTTAGAAACATGCGTGTCACTCCTTTTCTCTAGGATATCTCTACTCAAATTTTATCATAATAATACGGATTTTTATCTTCTTTTCTCTATTAATAATACGTATGGACAATGATCCACCAATAAGTTTTGTATTTTCTGTACCTGAATCGATGTTTGTGTTTTTAAAAACTCTTCCATACATTTAGCTTCTTCCTGTCCCGATTCATGTGGATACATCACAAGTGCCATTCTTCCTTTTACTTTTAAAAGTTTTAGAGCTTGTCTGACTGCACTTACACTTGAAGAAGCGTGGGTTGTGATGTCATGATTTCCTTGAGGAAAATACCCAAAATTAAAAATGATCGCATCCATTTCTTCATGAATATATTCTTCCATATGTTCATGTCCAACATTATAGAAACAAGTTTTTTGATCATCCAATCGTTCTTTTGTACTTTCAAAAACATCTCTTTGAATTTCGAAGCCATATACTTTATGTACATTTTGCGACAAAAAGAAATCTGTATCTTTTCCCTGTCCTAATGTCGCATCCACACATATTGCTTGTTTATGAAGAACTGGCTTTAAAAATTCATGGGATACATCAACCATGGATTTCATCGTAGTCTTAATGCCTCTTTATATAACATATAATCTTCGGTTTTATCACACACAAAACATACATGAATAACCTTTGTCTCAGGAAACTTATTCATTAATCGTTTTACGGTTTGAATCGCAATTACACAAGCCTCATGATTTGGATATGCATTGATACCTGTAGAAATACATGGAAAGGCAATATTGATCGATTCCATATCATTTTTTCGCATATAATCATACGCCAATGCCATACTATTCCAATAACAAGCGGCCAAATATTCATCTTCATTATGAGCGCCATCTATATAACGAGGTCCACACGTATGAATAACTGCTTTACATGGCAAATTAAAAGATTCTGTCATCTTAGCTTTTCCTACTTCTAAACCATTTAAAGCCTGACAAGCCTTCATCATTTCACTTCCAGCCTGATGAAATATCTGTGCGCTCACTCCTTGCATTGGTAAAACTTGTTGATTGGTTGGATCCACAATCAAATCAAAATCCAATAATGATATATTTCCCTTTAATGTACTAATCATTCGTCTTCTCCCATCTTAGTCATTCGACTTGATAATTTTTGTGCAGAAATAGAAACCGTATGGAATTGTGTTGCCAAAGTTTCCAAGGTCTTTTCTGCCTTTATACTTCTTTCTACAAGACGATTCGCATCTTCTTGAAGCAATAATATATTTCTTTCTATCTCTTCCATATGACTTGTCCTATAAAAATCTTTTGTACTTGATAATAAGGTCATCACTTCTGCCACAAGTGTCGTTGGTGAAACTAACATCACATGTTTTTGAAGGGCATATGTGAATAAATCATCGCATTTCGCACATACAAATTGATAAATTGCTTCACTAGGCACAAACAATAAAGCATAAGGCATAGTATCCATATTAATATATTTATTTGCCACATCATCAATATGTTTTTTCATATTCATCTTAAAAGGCCTTAGATATGTATCCATATCTTCCTGAAGATTCATATAATTTTCCATAGGAAATTTTGAATCAATACACAACACTTTATTCGTGTCTGGTAAATGAAAGGCACAATCCGCAATCTTTCCATTTGGCAAAGTATACTGCATCGAATAGATAGATGGATTTTGACCACAATATACACTTAGAAGCATATCCAATTGATATTCTCCCCAGTTTCCTCTAAGTTTTGTGTTTGTCATGACCATATTCATACGATATAAATACTCTTCCATTTGATTCAAACTCACCTTTGAAGTAGCCTGATTCTTTTGAACATCCTGTACTTGTTTTAAAAGATATTCAAAATTCTTTTGAAGAATCAAAGAATCCGAATTCGAAGAAACACTTTCCTTTGATTTATTTTGCATCAACAAAACAATCAAGCATACAATCACAACGCATAATAATATTAAGATAATGATTTCCATTAAAACCTCCATACGAAAAGAAAAGAGACAAAAAATATTTGTCCCCTATTTGTACGTTTATTATAGTTCAACTCGAAATGAATTACTACATCTTTTGAAATTCTTTCATATATTCCACAAGAAAATCAGCCGTTGCTTCCACCATTTCTTTACCCCATTCATACGTTGCATATTTAGGATGATCCTTGCCAAACCAGCCATTATCACTGCTTAAGCGATTGCTTCTAGGAACTGGAATATCCACGCCTTTAAAGTTTACGGTTTGTGCATTGGAAGCTGTTAATTGAGGTGTAAACTGATTTAAATTTGAATCTTCAATCTTATCCTTTTGAACTAAACTTTCATCCACATACAACATAGCTGCCGTTTCCTGACCTGCACCATGGCCTCCGGCCCATTCTGGATTGATTTTTCCAGCAATAGTCCACCAGTCAAAAATTGTACCCACAGCTCCCTTCTTATATAAATGACGACATACTTTACTTAATGCATGTGTGTTTCCTCCATGTCCATTTAAGAACACAAAATGTCGAGCACCACAATCATATAGTCGATCACTGATTCTTTTCATAACCATTTCTAATAAATCACTACCAATTGAAATTGTACCCGTGTATTCTGTATGAAAATCGGCATCCCCATAAGGTAAGGTTGGGCAAATCAATACATCACTTTGTTTTTCAATTAGTTCTAAAATCTTATTAGGAATCATAGTATCGGTTCCTAATGGATTGTGGATTCCATGATTTTCGGTACTTCCCGTTGTAAGTATCACCATATCATGATCCTTAAAATATTCTTCGCAATCTTTCCAACTCATTCTTTCAAGTCGCATAACTTCACTTCCTATCTTTATATATGTATAATACTCCTATCGAAAGGAAAATTCCTATGGATATTCAAATTTTATTATTTATACAAGAAAACCTTCGTCACTACATACTCACACCTTTCTTCACCTTGATCACAAACGAATACTTTTTATATATTCTTCTAGGAATCGTATTGATTTATATGTTCAAGAAAAATGAAGATACTAGAAGACTCGCAAAAGAAACAATTATTGCGTTTTTGATTTGCACTATATTATTCGTTGTATTAAAGCTCATATTCCAAAGGCCAAGACCCTTTGATGCGTTTAATGAACTTATTCCATTAATAGATAAACCATCCGATTATTCGTTTCCATCTGGACATACGGCATCTGCCTTTATTTGTGCCTTTATGGTGTATGATGGCCTACCCAAAAAATACAGTATTCTAGTTATGATACTTGCCATCCTTGTCGCCTTTTCTAGACTCTATGTAGGCGTCCATTATCCAACGGATATTCTTGCTGGCATTGTGCTTGCGTACATTGTTTATAAATTTATGAAAAAGACTATGTCAACTAAATGACATAGTTTTTTTATGGGAGTATAATAAAAAAAGATATAAACTGAGTTAACATTACGCAAAAAAAAGGAGGATTATTGTATGTTACACGAAGTATCTTTCACATCTTATAATGAACGCGATCAAGTGCAAGCTTGGATTTATGTTCCTGCATGTAAGCCGAATGGAATCGTTCAATTAATTCATGGATTTGGCGAACACTCAAGACGCTATATCCATATGATTTCGGCTTTTCTAGATGCTGGTTATATTGTAGCCGCTGATGATCATGTAGGTCATGGAAAAACCGCAATGGTGAATAATGTCTGGGGTGACTGGGGAGATAAAGGATGTCACACCATGATGGAAGATGAACACACATTAAAGAAAATTGTATGTGAGAAATATCCAAACTTGCCTTACTTCTTATTTGGTCACAGTATGGGTTCATTTATCACAAGAGATTTTATCGCAAAATACGGAAATGAATTAAATGGTGCAACAATTTGTGGTACAACAGGCATTTTCCGTGGTGCTAAAGAAGTTAAAGAAAAATTGAAAGAAATCATTGATGCAGGCCACGGTGAAGAGTCGGATCCAAATATTGTAGGCTCACTTATGGGCTGGATGTGCGAACGTTGTGGTGAAGTTCAAATTGGAAATGAATGGATTTGCCATGATCCATATGTACAAAAGGACCATGCACAAGATCCTTTTGATGCCTTCACAAGACCTACTAGCAATCGTTCTATTTATGATTTTATCCAAATGATGCTTACAATTGAAGGAACTCAATGGGCCAAAAAAGTACCTAAAAAATTACCTATTTACAATATTGCTGGTGATCAAGATCCAGTTGGCGAATATGGTCTAGGAGTATGTCAAGTCAGTAACTGGCTTGTAGAAACTGGACATCATGTCACAACTAAATTATATTCTGGCTATCGTCGTGAAATTCATAATTATGCAGAAATCAAAAATGAAGTGGAAGCCGGAATTATTGAATTTATGAATTCAAATTTATAAGGGTGTAATTCAATTTACACCTTTTTCATTAAAGGAGATACCTATGTTTAAGACAATGCGAAGATTCAAACAACAATTAAGCCAAGAAAAATGTATAGAGATACTTACCAATGAACCTCATGGCGTATTATCTTTAATCAGTGATACGGGATATCCCTATGGTTTTCCTATCACACATTGGTACGATGAAGAAAACGGACACATCTATTTTCATGGAGCAAAAGAAGGACATAAAATGGATTGTTTAAAACAATGTGATAAGGCAAGCTTTTGTGTCATGGATAAAGGTTTTAAAAAAGATGGTGAATGGGCCGTTCATTATCAGAGTGTGATTGTGTTTGGAAAAATCAAAATGGTAAATGATCCAGATAAAGTCAAAGAAATATGTACGCAACTCTGCCTAAAATTTACCAATGATCAAAATTATATTGATCATGAATTAAAATATTCCGGACCTAGTGTACAATGTTTTGAACTCATCCCTGATTATATATCTGGAAAAATCATTAAGGAATCTTAATTGAGTTTAGCATGCAGTAATGTTACTATTAATACAATAAAGTTGAGGAATTATTATGGCAACACCAGCAACACTAGAACAATGGAAAGAACTCTATGATTTAGCTATTGAAATCACAAAATTAAAGCCTTGGAACTCATATTGGGACATGGATTTAATTGCGGTAGAAACAAAGAAAAATGAAGAGCCAAACTTCGTATCCATTATGGGTAAAAGTGGAACCTGCACAGGTATCAGTGTTTATCGAGGCATGGAAGGTTATAGTGATTTTTGTCAAATCTGCAATGACGACTATAATGTACCTGCAACGTTTGTGATGTCCGATCAAAACTGCATTACTTGTTATTGGGGAAATCGTGTTGAAATCGATGATGAAATGTATTCAATTATCAAACAATTAGGTCTTCGTTTTCGTGGCAATGGAAACTGGATTTATTTTAAAACTTTTGAAAAGAAAAGTTTTCCAAGCCTTCCAAACTATGGTGAAATCAAAATGTTGATTGAAACCTATAAAGGATTGGTTGAAACATTAAAACATGAAGATTATCAAGAGTCCATCTTTGCAGGAGGAGATATTCTCTACACACAAAAAGATGAAGATGGAAATTGGTTCTCTTATACTGTACCTAGGCCTATGGAACCAGAACGTTATAATACGATTCTTGTCAATGATTCAAATCTAATTGATTATTTTAAAAATATAAAGGATGGAGATTTAGAACTTGCGATTGATATGGATTATATGATGGTTCCCACAAATGATGAAGGTTTTGAAAGGCCCATCAATCCATTAGCCTATATAGTATTTGATTTAAGAAATAACCAAATTTTACACTTTGATTTAATTCATCCAGATCAAGAAGATTATGAAGTCATTATGAATAATTTTTTGGGTGCCATTGAACATTTTGGTAAGCCTAAACATGTATATGTCAGAAATCCATATATTCTAAATTGGCTTGATTTTATTTGTGAGAAATTAGATATTCCTCTAGTTAAAGATAATTTGGAAGAAATCGATGATATTTTTAATATGTTAAAACATATGGATATGGAGTAATGAAATGAAAAAGGAACTACAAAAACAAATGGATTCCATGATGAATATGACAATGGAAGCCATCACAAACAACAAGAAATTAGAACCTGCATTAAATGAATTATTCAAATATGCACCACAAGACGAAAAATATCAATTCATCTTACTTCATGAAATCGCCAATCAATATCTACATGAATTATTAGATATTGATTCTGAATTCCACGATTATTCTTTTGAAGAAGGTATAAAGATTTGTATAGAAGAAAAAACGGACTATTTAAAGGAAAGATTTCAAATTTGTACCATTCAATTTCAATTGGACGACATCACAAGAACCATCACATTCCCTAAAAGACTTCCATTAGCGGATATGACATATTTTGTGATGTCAAGCTTAGACATTGTATGCAGCTACGATTTCATGATCAATTGTGAAGGCATTGATTATTCTACTGAAGAAATGCAGATTTGTTCCATTGCCGATTTATGTTTAGAAAAAAATGATATGTTCTTACTATCCTTCTTCGATTCTGAAACAGACGAATTCTACCCTGTAACTGGAAAACTCATCAAGGAAGAGCTGAATAAAAAAGAAATGGAATTGGAACGCATTCAAATTATTGAAACTCAAAATGAAGGACCTTGGGTAGAAGAAAACGAACACCGTACTTTAGAAGAACAAAATGATCAATTGGTTTCTGGATTCTTCTTTAATAAGATGTTCTATGAAAGGCCCGATTTATTTGAAGAATTAGAAAATGGTAAAGACATCGAAGAATTACTTTTCCAAATGATTGATGAAGAATTAAATGATGATGTCTTAGATACAGACTTATTAAACTAAAAAGGATCGATTTACGATCCTTTTCCTTTGGCTTGTAACGAATAAGAGAAAAGAGCAATTTTACAAGCCAAGATATATATTAATCTTCATATTTTAATGCATCTTTACCACGAGCTCCTGTTGAGATACGAACAACATCCGCAACATCGTAGACAAAGATTTTTCCATCCCCAATATTTCCAGTATACAATGCCTTTTTAGCTGCCTTAACAACATCTGCTACAGGCACTTCACTCACAACAACTTCAACTTTTAATTTAGGAAGCAATTCCATATTTACTTTAGCACCACGATAATAGCTTGTCTGACCCTTTTGCACACCACAACCAGATACTTTCGTAACCGTCATACCACCAATACCAATTTCATTCAATGCAGCCTTGATCTTATCAAATTTCTCAGCCTTAGTGATGATGACAACCTTGGAAATAGAACCATCACTATGAATAACTTTTGTAGGTACGGCATCATCCAATTCTACACTTGGAGTGTAGCTAGAATCTTGAATTGTTTCTAAATAATCACCAGGAACATCGGCTTCTAAGGCAAAACCAGCATATGCACTTTCCAATCCATGTTCCATTTTATCAAGGCCCACAATTTCTTCATGTGCACTTACACGTAATCCAACAGTCTTTTTAATAATGTAGAAAGTAATAAACATAGTTACAGCAGTCCATGCACCAATTGCCAATAAGCCTAATAATTGAACACCTAATAAATGGAATCCACCGCCATAGAATAATCCTTGTGCTTCAGGCATTGTATCTGTACCACAAGCAAATAATCCAACACAGATTGTTCCTAATAAACCATTTCCAAAGTGTACGGCAACAGCTCCTACTGGATCATCTACTTTTAATTTATAATCCAACAACCATACAATGAAACAAACCATACATCCAGATAAGATACCAATCACAAATGATCCAAATACGTTTACGGCATCACATCCTGCAGTAATCGCCACTAAACCTGCCAATGAACCATTTAAACACATCGCAACATCTGGTTTTCCATATTTAATCCAAGTAATCAACCTGACCACTCCTCACCGCAAGCAGTGAGGGTTCTGAACTGACAACATTTTGCAGCAATCGTACATTATTTTCAAACTTTGGATTCCTGTCTTTCTGTTGGAGCAGTGAACTCTACAATCAAGCACTACATTTAGCACATTAGCGATTGTTTTCTGTATCTCTACATGGAAGTATAGTCAATCTCCCATTTTAACATTTATTTAATTTACTCTTATTCCACTGTTCATGACTTTGATCTGATTCATTTGGATATATTCAATCGTTTCATTTTGGTTTTTATACTGTTTCTCAAATTCATGAATACACTTATTCTTATCGATTTTGTTTGTATTTAGATCAATGCAGTACAAAAGAAAGGACGAATATAGATCTCTTTGTACCATTGTTCCATCTTGCAGTTTATACATTCTTTGTGACAACGATTTTTTGATGTATTCATCACTCGTATGATCATATTGACTTGCCTTATAATCATTTGGCACTTCAACATAGATTCTAAACTTCCTTTTAGCCTGACTCTGAAAATAGCCTGGACATCTATTTTTTATAGATCTTCCAAATCTTTTCTTTCGCTTTCCAGTTTTAGCTTTCTTCTGAAGTTTCTTGGCATTCTTTGGCTCTGTCACAAAAACATCCCCTAAGCTTCTTAATTCATTCACATCTTCATTGATAGCTAAATGTCGATTGGTCGCATTGATTCTGCATAGCTCTGTATGTTTTGTTCTCAATTTTTTATAGCGATTCGAGTATGTCCACGTCTTCCTTCCTTTTTTGATAGTTCCATCCTCATTGTAGTTGTCTGGATTCATTGCTCTACGGCTCCTATCCATTGCACGATAGATCCGTCTTTCTTTTCGTTCATTGACTTCAATACAACTTCCTCTTTCCGCAAGATTCTTTAAACCTGCTTTTGTTTCTGTTGTATACGCAATTGTCTGAGTTCCAATATCACATCCAACAATGCCTTTTCCTTTGTTGTGTTTCACATTGCCAAAACGATCCTGTTTTGGTTTAGATACACCTTTGATTGTGATATGTACATAGACTCTTAACTTGCCACGAATCTTTTTACATACAAGACTCACGTAACAAGGTCTGTATGTCGAAATACAAATGTTGGTTTCTTTATATGTATTTGCCGCTATAGAATCCATGAATTCTGCATGCTTCAAATAATACAGTATGGCATCCACTTCCTCTTGTTCATAGCGGTCTTTGATTTTTACACCAAACTCAATATCCTTGAATTTGAAATTCATTTGTTTCATTATGATTCCACGATTGATTTGTTTAGCACGAATACATGGAAGATCTCCACGCTTTTTAAAATGAATCGTTTCTCCATCCGAATAAAGACATTTTTCGATTCCACGAAATACATCCTCCGCTTTCGTTAGTGCAAATACGGCATCGATTCCATATTTCTTTCCAATAGGAACCATTGAAGTTCTGCAGTAATCCCATGTTACATCATACTGTTTCTGCATTTCCTTCATCTGATCACATACATCTTTTAATGCCTTCTTATTATCGGCATCCTTATATTTCTTATAAAGACTTTTTAGCTTGCGATACCTTTTCGTACGAACAAGCTGATCATATCTTTTTTTCATGATTCCAGTCAGCTCATTACCAGCTTTACGAACCAAATCGGCATAATGAAAAATCTGACACTTTTCTACATAAGTCAGATTCGTTTCCAATACTAATACATGTCTATCTGAACATCTACGATAGGCTTTCAATTCGGGTTGTATCATCTTTCTGCTCCTCGATATATTTCTTGATTGCAGCTTCACTGATATGCCCTACAGAAGATATAAAATATCCATTTGACCATAATTTTCCACATCTCGCATAGAATCTCTTCAATTCCGGATACGCCTTGAACAATTGGATTGCACTCATAGATTTCAATGTTCGAACAACATCACAAGGTGCAGTCGTTACAGGACAGTCTACAAAAATATGTATATGGTCAGGCATGACCTCTAAAGCTTTTATAATATATCCATACGCATCACAAACTTCAGAAAGGATCTTCTTCAAGGTTTCATCCATACCATCACGTCTGAACTTTGGACACCATATAATATGATACTGAACTAAATACTTACAATGAGAAGCACGATGATAATTCTCATTCTTCATGATCATTCACATCTTTTAACTGATACTTTTCCTGAATACCTCTACGCATCAGATCCAGAAAAGTGATCGTTTTACCTTCTTCAACCGAATAGATTCTGGCAAGATTTTCCAGTTCTTTTTTCCATTCACCAGGAATGGCAATATTGATCTGAACATTGTTTGTTCTAGGTCTACCCATGATATCAACTCCGAACCATTTATACATATATTATATATTTTTAATACGAATTAAACAATACAAAAAGTGGCTTTCATCTTTACAGCAAGCTATGGAGTTTTCGCTACTTAATTATAACCAATAATCAAGAATGCGACAGTTCCTAAACAGAAATCCATTAAGTTTTTCATAATGATATTACCGGCATTCTTGGCTCTTGTAAATCCAGCTTCAACCATCGCAAATCCGGCCTGCATAAAGAATACAAATGCAGCTCCGATTAGGTACCATATTCCAAATACCTCTGTTAAAATCTTCTCCATAATATTCCCTGGTATATTGTAAATGACCCATCTAGCTGGTCATTTACAACATACTTCTCCTTTCTTTCAACCTTTAATAACCGTGGTTGTAGACGGTGTTGTTAATTTGTAAAATTGAATATGTGAATGTGGATTTGTATATTTATACCCTGTAGCTTGACTACTTTGGGGAGGTTCTTACCACACCTTATTCCAAAACAGTG
>NZ_JANFYN010000036.1 GCF_024460475.1 Holdemanella sp. MSK.7.32
TAACGTAGTCTAAAGAGGGGTTAAAAGTAATTGTATAAATCATAATGATCTCCTTAATAGAAAACAAAGCCTACTATAAATGCAGGCTTTTCAAAGAATTGTTTGTGCGACTAATATAAACAATGGCATTATAACGATTGACAAAATCGTTGATAACATCACTATTTCAACAGCATATGTATAACTTTGTTTGAACTTTTGTGCAAACATCGCAACATTAGATCCTACAGGTGCTGATAATACTATCAATAAAGCTAACTTAATAGATGTAGTTCCAATAGGAACTAATTTAAAAATCAACAAACTGATAAGTGGAATAATCACCAAACGTATTATACTACATATATATGTTTTTCTTTTACAAAAAATATTTTTAATAGATACTTCTGTTAAATATACTCCGATGATAATCATTGCTAATGGTGAATTCATAGCAGCAATAGACTGAGCTACGTTCTTTAAATATGGAATATTATTCAATTCAAGCATATATAGTAAAAAGCTTAAACAGAACGATATTAGAACTGCATTTGTCAAAATATTATGAATTGATATATTTTTTTATCTCCACTCATAATATATGCACCATAAATCCATTGAAATATATTTAAAAACGCAACATAACATGCTATATAAAAAACCATTTCACTACCCAGAGTAGCTTGAACAAGTGGAATTCCAATAAAGCCAGCATTACTAAATGCAGCTGAAAAATTTTCTATTCTATGTTTTGTTCCATAAAACATGTATGAAAACCCCATAGATAAAATAAAAGATATTAAACTCAATAACATTGCACATAGTAATCCAATGGTTTTTTCATTTGTTTTTTCAACTAAGAATGAGTTTAATATCACAAACGGAATTACCACCAATAATAATAAGTTTACTAATTCCTTACATCCATCCATCGTAATAAGCTTTTTCTTTGCAAGCACATAACCAACCAGCAAAAAGCAAAGCATTATTATTAACTGGTTTAATAATAAAAGTGATAAATTCATCTATTCATCTTCATCTAAATCATTGCTGTTACATACCAATTGAATTTGTGTTTTAGAACTTTCGATGATTTCTGTCAATTTTTCATTTGATAATTTTGTTTCTTGTGGTAATAACAAAATTTCTAAGGCCAATGGTAAATTAAATCCTGCAATTAAAAATACATGATCATTTCTGTATGGAATAAATTGCTGATTCACACTACCTGAAAGCATATCTGTTAAAATAACAACTTCATCTTCTTCTGAAAAAGTACTTAATAAATTTTGAATTTTTTTACCCAAATCTTCATTATCAGTATATGCACTAATCTCAAATATTTCATAACTATTGTTAGTTATAAAATCAAGTGTACACTTTGTACCAAATGCCATTTTTTCATGTGATGCTAATACTAATCTTCGCATATAAAATTCCCCAATTCTTCAATAATTTGTTCTGTTTGGCCTTTAGGAATCAATGTCGCAGTTGATTCATAACATTTGCCAAATTGTTCTTTTTCAATAAAATACCCATGATGATCATTACAACATGTAATGATTATTGTATATGGTTTCTTTGATTTAGACTTCAGCTGTTTACCAAATGTAGACGTTAATTCCCCAGGAAATGTAATAATTTCTAATGTTGGAAAATCAATAACCTTACATTCAATATCTTTACTAACTATATCAATTTTCAATTTACTTTCGTATTTATCTTTTGATGAAGTCAATAATTTCACTTTAGTTTTATCATCCGTTCCATCCAATTCATTCTGAATACGATTTAATTCCTCACGATAATAATCATAATTCACTTTATTATCATATTCTAAATGATATTTAAATGTTTTTACATCAACCCTATCCAATATGATTTCATCATATTGTTTATTCTTAATTAAAATATCAGCAATACCCTTAGAAACACGGTTTAATTCATCAAAATCGTCACCTTGTCTAAAATGTCTATTACTAATATCTGCGCTTGTTCCAATACATACATAAGGTCTTGTGCCATATTCCTTATATAGATTTTCCCTAATCGTTCCAATTAAATCATAAGATATTTCCATATTAAATGGACCTAGAACAGTAGAATGAACATTTAAATTCACAAATGATGCAACAAGCTGATTTTGATCATTTAGAAATTGTAATGTATATGCTTCATCATCAAAATATAGATTTGCATCGTTTCGATTATCATAGAACCCTTTTACATTCACTTTTCCTATAACGCTTCTAACTTCTTGTACATTCCCAAATAAATCTTTCAAACCAAATACAATTCTATCTACTACACTATTTCTAAACTCTTCATTATTTTCATATTCTTTACCCATTGCATCTACACTAAATCCACTAGGTCCAGAGTGAGTATGAATTGCATTTACATAGATTGAATCATAGTCTATATCATATTGATTTTGGATACGCTCTTTTAAATCTCTTAGGCGCTCTTTTGTTACACTTAATACATCCATGGAAATAAACAATAGTTTTTTATCTTGTATTTCCATATATAACGCAATAGCGTAAATTGGTGCGTGCGCTACGCTTGTTCTTTGCGTATTTCTTACATCATTGATATATCCACACAACTTAACTTCGTTGTGTGGAGTAATATCAATTGACACTGTTGAAACTTTCATTATGCTAAAATTCCAAATGCGGCACAAATCCAAGAGAATACAATAACAATCAAAATTAACCAAGTTAATTTCACTTTCTTACCTAATAATTTATATGCAACGAAAGTAAATAATGCTGGAATCAATGCAGGCATAATCGTATCTAAAATTGTTTGCAATTCCTGAGATACTTCTCCCATTGTAAATTTTAATGGTGTTGTTACCTTAACCAATGATGGAATCAAAGCACCTACAACTGTTAATCCCATAACAGAAATTGCATTTGTAAATACAGACAATTGTTTACCAAATTCATTAACAATTTTTAATCCACCTTGATAACCCCAAGTAACGGCTTTAATACGTACAAATGCAATAGCAATACCATAAACACACCATGCTAACATACCTATAGGACTACCTTCTTGTGCCATGTAAGCTGAAATCGAGCCTAAAATAGTTGGAATTAATATAAAGAAGATACTATCTCCAATACCTGACAAAGGACCCATTAAACTAACTTTTAAATCCTGAACTGTATCTTTTGCATTCAAACCCTCGTTATCTTCCAACGCTAATGTTGCACCCCAAATCAAGTTTGACAACCATGGTTGACAGTTGAAATATTTAAAATGGTTATCTAATGCCTCTAAGAATTCCTCATTATCTTTATAAATTTTTCTTAGTGCTGGTAACATTGCAAAGGCTGCAGATCCAGCAAGTTGAGTTTCGTAGTTGAATGTTTCAACTGACATGAACCATCTTCTACCTACACGATTCAAATCTTTATTTGTTAAAACACCTTTATTTTGATTATTCGTCATCGTATTGTTCCCCCTGTCCAACTGCACCAGCAGCTCCTAAAACTAATGATTTATTTTCATCTTTATATAATTTAAATGCTAATGCTGCACCAACAATTGCAACACCTAATACTGGAACATTTAAATACGCAGAGAATACAAATCCAATTAATAAATATTCAATATTTTGTTTAACAGGCATGTAACGTAACAATACTGCAAAACCAACAACTGGTAAGATTTTTCCTGCTAATGATAAACCGCTTGTGAACCAAACTGGCATAGCATTAATAATTGTTGTAACTAGTACATCTCCAAATGCAACAGCTAAGAATGTAGGTAATCCAGTTGTTAAACCTGTAACAACAATACACAAAATATACATTAAATTAAACGAGCTCCATTTTTGTTCTTTAGCATATTGTTGTGCTTTACGAATAAATACACCATGAATAATGTTACCCAACACATCTAATTGAACAGCTAACATAGCAACTGGTAATCCAACAGCAATACCTGCTTCTACACCTTTTCCTGTACTAACAGCAATTGCAATCGCAATAATTGCACCAATCTGATAATCAGGTACTGATGTACCACCGATAGCAGCAACTCCTAATGACATCAACTGGAATGTTGCACCAATTGTTAAACCTGTTGTAACATCACCCATAACTAAGCCAGCTAACACTCCCCAAAATACAGTATTATAAAGAAAAATCTGTGGTCCTTTTTGATCAATCTTTTTCAACGTTGCAATTAGAGTGATCAAAATAATCTGAAGTACATTCATATTAATCTCCTTTTTCGTTAATTTATCCTAAAAATTTTTCAATAGGTGTAATCTTATCACTAGGAACATACTGAATCTGTACAGTTGCACCTAAGTCTTTTAACTTTTTGTAATCCTCTAAATCTTTTTCTGAGGCCATGGCACGACTCGATAACTCAATACCATTTTCAATTTTTACAGTTCCTCCAATATTTACCTTTGAAATAGTTTCAAAGTTGAATACTTTTAAAAGAGTAGAGGGACTTTTAGTTACAATAAACACTTTTTGTCCATCATATTTATGATTTTCAAAATTCTTTAACGCTGTTTCTTCATTAATGATTGACAAATTGACTCCACTTGGTCTACCGAATTTCATCATTTCCTTTTTTTGTGGATCATTAGCCACATCATCATCAATTACCATCAATCGATTACATCCTGTTTCAGGTGACCATTGAGTGGCTACAACTCCATGTAATAATCTATTATCAATTCTTGCTAATACTACTGACATTTTTTTAATCTCCTTTTATTCATCAACATATGTATTTTTATCTTCAACATTCAACATATTTATATAATCATATATATATCCAATTTCACTTGTAGGTATCTCAATACTGTAGTGACTCTGCAATTCATCAAATGAATTTAAAACATTTTCAATGAAATCACTTTGTTCTTTTTCGAACTCAATTAAATTTGGATAACTCTTAATTGGTTCATGCTTCACCATTCTTTCAACAAAACAGCAAACATGAACATATAAACCAATCAAAATTCTTGGACGAATCAAACGTTGTTGTTCTCTCTCCAATTTATGTATTGATTTTTCAACAATATTTAATAAAGGTTTTGGATTCAGAATTGTTACTGACTCTATAACATTCGTTAAAGAGAAATTTTTAATTAAGTCATCCGTAAAACGTTTTATCTCTTCTTCGCTCATATATAAGCCAAATATATCTTCAATCTTGTTAATTGAACTTAAATCAATGATTTCACTTAAGCTTATAAATTGAACACCATCAAGTTTAGGATCCATTGTTCCAGCTACAAATAACACATCATAATTGTTAATCAAATCTTCTTGTATATCCTCTTGTAAAATATGGTAGTAATCATACGATAACAGTTGAATTGGAATTGTTTTTGGAATACTATCTGTAAACAATTTCTTTATTTTTTCTGCTATACTCATACCACTTTCACTTGTGAATACAATTGCTTTTTCTTTAGCCTTTTTAGGAAAATAATCATAATGACATACAATTTCTTGACTTACTTTTGACAGAATTTCTTCTGTATCCATCTTTTGTAATATACACTGCCCCACTTCTAGAGCCATTGCTGTTGTTGTGTTGTTCAAAATTCCAATATTTACATCATTGAATTTTTTTATACGATTACCAATCTGTTCTAATGACCCCATATCTACTAGTACAATCAAGTCATCTAAATATCGTTTTTCGTCTAAATAAGATTGTATTTTATAAACAATCTCATCGATTTGAACATCCAATGGCATATCAAATGCAGTAAAGACTTGTTCTCCTAACAAGGTATTCGCAGCGCTAGCAATACTACTTGCTGTCGAATATCCATGACAAATCAATATTCCGGTTGAGTATTCATTTTGAACATTTAAATTGTCATATTTTAAATTCAATATAGAAATCATCTTTACCAAAGCATTAAAATCAACTGAGTATGTTTTCTCCAATAATAATCCTGCTTCATCTACGATTGAATATGCTAATTCTTCAGCTCTTCGCAACATTTCTAATATTTGTTCAATATAATCTTGATTCTCTTTTAAAAACTCATTAAATATCTTCGATTCAATTGACTGACAATACAGAGAATATGTTAACAACTGTTGAGCATTTGATGACAACGAAACTCTATATCTAGATAATGTCATCTCAGCCACATTTTTTATCATCGCTGAGTATTGATTAATTGTATTTTCAAACTTTGGAAGTTTAAACATAATGTAATCATTAAACTTTTCAACAGACGAATATAAACTACGACTATCTCCAGAATGAAGATAATACTCTTGTGCATTTTGAAGAACACTTTCAAAACAAATCTATAGTTATTTTATGATAAATTGAATTATAATCTTTCAATTCACAACTCTTTTCTTTATCATAAAAATAAACATTTGTTTTTAATTCCGTTGGAATGCATGATAAATCCAATACAATCTTGTCTTTCTTCTTTTCGTATGATGTTGCAAAAGACTTGATTACAATATTTCGTAAATTTTCTATGCTATTATCAAATTCTTTTGCTATCATCACTTCCATATAATAATCCGTAATCCAAATTGGTTCTTTAACTTTCTTTGCCTGTTCTTCCACAAAATGAATTATAAACAACTCTTTTTCATGAATTGTTCTCTCTTTTAAAGACGGTATAGAAATCATTGACAAAAGGCGAGATCTTAGTGATGGACTCAACTGCTTTTCATCCCAATTTTGATTTAAAAACATCCAACGAATTTTTGGCTTAATATCCATGTACTCAACTAGTTTATTCTGAATTTCAAACGATGTATTCTGTATATCTTCAAAAACAACAAAACCTGTTTTATCATCATTCAATATCCCGGATTCACTAAACAATTCTTGAAAAATCATGTCATCATTTTTTATTCCACATTGAATAAGTGAATACGAACTATTCGTCTCTAATAATGACTGACTTTTACAATACGTATACACACATTGACTTATAAACTTTCTACCAGATCCCGATTTACCGATTAAAACTATAGGTAAACCATTATCTGGGTAATGCAATGCTTTTTTAATATTTACTAAACTATTACGTAGACTGTAATCACTTCCTATCACGTTAGTAAAAGTAGAAACACCCGTATGTAACATTTTATAAATATCATCTATCGAATCATACTCGTCACGAAGTTTTGTGTTTTTCGTATTCTTTTGAATTGTTTTTCTATGAAAATACAATACTGGTCTCTCATTTACCTTAATAAGCTCTTTTTCTTTAAACAATTCATTTAAATAGTGAGACGCTAAACTACGACTTATAATAAATTTCTCACAAATATAATTCGCTGTATAAACATTTAAATTACGTTCCTGAAGGTTTCCGGTTTCCTCCACCAGATAATCGAATATCATCTGTTTTGTTTTAGTATACATACGACTTAATTCCTCCTCATAAGAATTCCTAGGTAACTTATGCAAATCTATAATAGTAAAATAATATCTAAAAAACTTAATTTTTCAAAAAATTAACCGCTTTCAGTACTTTTTTGTCACTTTTTTTATTCTTTTGACACTCTTTTCACACATATTTTAAAAATAATTAATTCTATATATATGATATTATCACTTACTTCGTAAAGTTCCTTTATTTTTAAACAGTAAAACATAATAAGGAGTTATAACGATATAAGATTATTTTGCTATAACTCCTTTTCTTCTTGAACCAATTCAATGATTTGTGATTCAAACATATGATGGAATAAGGCAATTACCCTACCTACTCCTAACACTGCAATTACTGTGCCAATTCCTATTCCTAGTATTGTATGTGCAAATATAAAACTGATACATAAAGTGATACAAACACTTAAACAATCAAACATGTTTTTTGTAAGACCCACACTTTTATTAAACTTTCCCGCCAACGCTTGCACAATTCCATCTCCTGGATTTGGGACAAGCTGCATACTTAATGACATGGCAGCACCAATTCCTGTACATATAATGGCTAAAACTAAAATTAACAGTTGAACTAAAAAATTACTTGATGTAGGAATACAAGCTGAAAAAATATTTAGAAGCCTTGTAAACACTAAACTTAATGGCAACTGAAGTAGATCAGCTACTATTTTCTTTTTGTTCTTCTTACTTAAATGAATCATAATTTCCACAAATACGAACAATGCATATTCAATAAATGTTAAATCGCCAAAATTCAATCCTGTTATCTGCGATATACTATATGGCACTGAAATTATGGGAGATACCCCAAGACTCGCCTTTGTGTTTAGTGTTAATCCTAAAGCTAAAATAAACAATCCAACAATGTACACAATAATGCGCTTTGTTTTATTATTCAAAATCATCTTCCTTCCCTTAAAAAACTAGGCAAATTGCCTAGTTTTGTCCTTATTTAAAATATGAAATTTTATACCCCTCTTCCAAATACTCTACATCAAGATTCGGAAGTTTATCATTAAAATAATTTACCATGTTTTTTAAACCACCAATTTCACAACCAGCATGATTTACTACAATCATAGGCAAATCATGATCAATCGCATATTGAGCATCTTTGTAGTTTGTGATTCCATCATCCGCCACAATAACTACGTCTGGATTGAACTCTAACATTTCAAAGATATCCGTTCCAGCACCAGTACCAATAGCTAAATGAGATACTTCTTTATTTACATTCCCAAAAACATAAACTCCCTCTTCACCATCTTCTTTTAATACATTAGCCACATGCGTTGCTAATTCTGAAACAGTTTGTTTAGGAATATTTGCAGATTGATAATATGAGTTAATCACTCTATCCCTAAAATCAAAACTAAGCTTTTTAGCCCATACATCACTCACACCATAATTTGGAATAGAATCCCAAACATCATGACAACGATATACACAAATATTACCCTTACTTAATAAGTCTTTCTTATGTTCAATAGACTCAACCAATTTAGTTTCCAAATGCGTACCCGTAGTATAGAAAATATTCTCATGAGAAACAATAAAGTTAATTCCCTTTTCCAATGCCTGTTCAATCACTTTATTAGTAGCCACCCAACAAACACCAATCTTCTTTACTTCTTGATCATCATCACCAAATAAAACACGATCTCTAGTACAACGATTCCAACGTACCCAAGTACCCTCTTCTTTTAAAATTTCAATTACATCTTTAATCTTCATAATTAAACCCTACTCAGAAATCACGGCTTCTGCAGTATATTTTAAATCACTACCCATTTGATAAATATTACGAGCATACATTTCTGTACCATAAAAATCTACAATTGAATCATACCAATCCGGATGTTCAATAATACGATTTGCCGCATTCATAATATATTGAAGTGTTTTTGGATGTAAATCAACCGTTCCATGACCAGGGAAAAGTCCTGAGACTTCTTCAATTCTTGGCATAAAATCTTGAATTGCATCTCTTAATGAATTGATTGTAGAAAATTGCGGATATTCTTCACTATCACCAAATGCACTAGTAACATCACCAATAAATAAACATCCTGATTTGTGATCTAAATAACCAGATTGTCCTGTCGTATGACCAGGTAAATGAATCAATTCAACAACATGTCCTTTCCCTAAATCAAATAAATGATGATTTTCTACCCCAATAACTTCATAAGGCGTAAAGGGTGGCAAATCATTTTTATCAAACCATGTATAACAAGGCTCCCCATTTTCATCTAAAATCCAATCCAATGTATCTTCAGGTTTTTGGTGTTCTTTAATCGTTTTTTGATCCGCATAATGACAATACACCTTATCAAAATGACTATTACCTGAAACATGATCCACATGAGAATGCGTATTACATACAATGACTTCTTTATCCCCGATTAATTTATGAATTAAACCTTTTAAATCACCCAAACCATAAGCAGTATCAATCAACAAAGCTTTTTCTGGACCTTCAATTAAATAACACCACATTTCAGCAGAGTGAATGCCATCATAAAAAATACCATATACATTTTCTCTGAATTTATACACCTCCGTATATGGATTTATTTCTGGATAGAACTGCTTTAAAGTACTATATTCACGCAACACTTTTAAAAATGACCATTTTGCTGGTTTTTCTTTTTCAGGATTTATTATTTTTGTTTTTAAATCTGATTTTATATATCTAAGATTTTCCATATTCAACCTCCTGTTTTTTTAGATTATATATTCTGTTTAAGTACCCTTATGACGTCCTATATTATATTTTTACATCAATCAAGTTAACATAATAAATAATATATTAACCAAAAATGCTATGGCTAGAAAACCTAAAAATGCCTATGAATTATCAATCATTACTTACATATTTCTTAAACAATAAATCACGATTCAATTTATATTCCGAATCAAAGTATTCTTCTAATGAATCATACTTTTGTAATATGGCTTCAAATGAAGATTTCAATAATTCAGTATGAACCGAACATACATACACCAAAGTATCTTTTACTGGTTGTGGATAATCAGACTGTAGTAATTTGGGCATTAAATGATTTTTAACCGATTCATTACTCTTTAAATAATCATCAAATATTGTTTGTTTGTCACAACCAAATAAAGATAAAACTAACGCTGCAAATATACCCGTACGATCTTTTCCTCCACCACAATGAAATAAAATGCCATCATCAGTTGTTTCCATTAATGAAAACATGTTTTGGTAAGCCGTATTTGAGAAAGGAATAACTTTATATCCATTGACAATAAAAGAAGATAAACCAATTATTTCCTCCTCAGAAGATTGTTTTGTCACAAGTCTAGGAAAGTAAAAATCATTGATTCCTGTTTCTGGCATTAAACAACACCAATTATGACGCGTAAATCTTGGATCACATACATAGTTATCTTCTTCTCTTTCTGAGTCCGAACGAAAATCAATTATTGTACGAACACCAAGATCATATAACTCATCCCAATCTTCCTTTTGAAAATCAGTTGGAGCTTCTGAACGAAATAATTTCTTTTCTCTTATTTTTGGATATACATCATGTAAATCTCTAAAATTAGTAAATTTCATATTACTTCACAATATATTTATAGTTGTCACCACTCTGTTTAAACCAAGCAGGAACATGACACTGAGCAGCTTCATCCAAATACGTTAACATATATTCCATTCCTGGCTCTTCCAAGTTAAAGTGACCCATACCAAGTGCAACACGATTCTTATCTAAGCAGCCACTATCACGAATATATTCTGCATAAGTAAAATCAATCAATTCCATAGTTAATAAACAGTCAATATCACTCTTATCTGTATTCACAATTTGTTCTTTAGCATCCCCAAATACATGGAATAATACAGCAGCCTTTTTAATTTTAGCTTGATCATTTCCAATTAATTTAATACCATTCAAATTACAAATATCAACCAATTGCTTAGCCAAATCTGTAGCTTCAATTGCATGATCAAATTCATAAGCAGTAGAACATTCAAGCGTATCATCTATTGAATTTACAGTATTCTTGATCATCTTATCCCAATTCATTTTCTTAGCTAAGCCAAGGAAAATTCCATCGATATAAGATCCATTATATGGAATTCCAGAATGAATATAATCATGATTTCTCCAAACAACAATTCCATGATTATCCAACAATTGCTTCTTTTCTAGATACACTTCATTTTTTGATTCTTCAAGCCAATCTGTATGATCACCATGATTCCAAAACAAAGCTTCATGACAAATAATAAAATTAGCTCCTTTTTCAATCGCAAAACGAATTACATCCACACTTGCCCAACAAGTCGTTACAACACCAGTA
The DNA here is from genome assembly GCF_024460475.1 of Holdemanella sp. MSK.7.32. GTDB lineage: Bacteria > Bacillota_I > Bacilli_A > Erysipelotrichales > Erysipelotrichaceae > Holdemanella. Next base: position 11,740 of record NZ_JANFYN010000036.1, read on the forward strand.
CATTCTTGATTGGCATCCCCATAAAGAATTTGATCTCTTGTAGTTGCCTCATCAATCGTTCCATATCCTTTATGATATTTTTTAATATTTTCAATCATCTGACTAATTTTCATAAATCTCTCCTTCTATAAAAGATACTCTTCTAAGAAATGAGCAGCACCATCATGATCATTGTCTTCACAAATAATGTTGGCAACTTCTTTGGCTTGAACAACTGCATTTTTCATTGCTACTCCTACACCAGCCCATTTCAACATTTCTACATCATTTCCATTATCTCCAATGGCTAATACATTTGATGAGTCAACATTTAAATGTGTGCATAGTTTTTCTAAAGAATCTTTTTTACTTGCTAATTTTTCCGTGATTTCCAATCCAATATTTCCAACTTCAAAAACATTTACTTCTGGAAAACTTCGTTCTATACTCTGTTTTGCAATGTCTAAATCACATTGGCTTTTAAAACGAATACCTATTTTCAAAACATTTCTTTGGTCTTTTAATATATAATCATATAAATCAACTATATCTAAATCTTTGTAATCTGTTTTAAAATCTCTTTTTAAATTATTCTCATAAAACTCTTTATTTAAACATCCAAACACATGTGTGCTACATTCATCATTACGATGAATGTATACAAAAGTATCTTCACGAGTATATTTATCAGCAATTTTTGCTGCCACTTTATAAGGAATTAAAAATTCAAATAATCTTTTATTTTTTAAACCATCTGTCACAACAGCTCCATTAGCAGAAATAACATATCGTATATTTTTCACTTTCAATATGTTTTCTCGTAGTTTATAAAAACCACGACCTGTAGTTGGAACAACAACATATTTATTGGCTAGAAGCTGAATTATATTTCGTGTATAGTCTGTGATTTCACTATTTGAGTTCATGGAAGTTCCGTCGATGTCTAAAGCAATTAATTGGATATTTTTTAATTTATTCATCATCTTCATCTAAACTAGTGTTAGCAAGAATGTCATTAACTAAAACGATATCATTCTTTGATTCCTCAATCATCATATGTAAAGAATCTGTAGTAACCTCTTGCGCCAACATTAGCTGTAAAATTAAAGAAAGATTTGTTCCGGAAATCACAAAAGTATTAGGACGTGAAATATAGTTTGCGATTGTTTGATTCGCACTTCCTCCTTTTAAATCTGAACAAATTACTACTTGTTCATCCTTCCAATCTTCCAAATATTTTTCTACATCCTCAACTAAACCCTTAACACCTGTTTCTAAATCAACGTTTGCATTATAGATTTCACTTGCTCCAAAGAATTTTTTTGCAGTATCACAAAATCCCTTTGCAATATCTCCATGACTAACTACTAATATTTTCATCTAATTTCCTCCTAATTACTTTCTTTAATAAACTGTATAATTTCTTCTGTTATTCTTTCTGTTGTTCCTTTTGGAATATCGCTCGAAGCTGTTTCAAAAGAGGCCCCATAATCTTCAATATTTCCCAGATACCCAACAGTATAATTACAATATCCCCAAAGAATCGGACATTTACAATTCATTGCTTTTTTAATTGAAATTCCAAATCTTGAAAATAATTCAGCTGGTATTACAAAATAACGCAGATCACCTAAATCAACATATGCACATTGCAAATCCAAATCAAATGGATTACAGGCAAGACCTTTTTTTGCCATTGCTAAAGCCGACGTAAATGTCTTTTTTTCATCATATGTTTTTGCGTTTTCTACTTTAGATTTGATTTCATCATATTGTTTTTGTTTATTTTCTAATTTTGGTTGATAAACTTCATGAAATCTATATAGATTAACTTTAGGCTTTGTAATATTCAATTTCTTTACTGTTCTGTTTTCATAGAATACCTGACTCATCATTTCATTACCAACACGATTTAATTCATTTAAATCATTTCCTTGGCGATAATGACGATTGCTCATATCACCAGCAGCACCAATTGCAATAACAGGATAAACACCCCATTGCTTTTCACATGCTCTAGCTACATAGCCAGCTAAATCTGAACTAACCTTTAAATTCTGGGGACCTAATACTGTTGAATGACAAGTGAAATTACATAATCCAGCAACAACTTTTTCTTCATTTTTAAATTCCACAGTTGTCACTGTTTTATCACATGGTTTTTCCATACCATTACGATTGCAATAACATCCATCAATAGTTACCGTATCATAATAAGCTTCTACTTCTATAAAGTGTTGTTCAAAACATGTATCAACCGCTTTTAAGATTTGCTTTTTCACAAAATCCATATAGCCAGGAACTTCTCCTGGACCACCAAAGTAATTTACTTTCCTATATTCTGGAGCCGAATGTGTATGAACAAAATCAATATTAATTAAATTTATATCAACCCCATATTTATCTTGTATTTGATTACGAATTCCATCTGTATAAACTTTATCTAATCCAATTAGTTCAACGCTTACCCATACTAATTTAGTCCCATCTATATCCAATACCAAAGCTGTAGCCCATAATGGATTTATTATGCCATTTGATAACTCTGTACGAATGGCATGCCCACTTAAATAACAAGGTAAGAACTCCTTAGTAGGTGTAATTTCACTTCTATATGTACTCACTTTCATAATTACATTCCCCCATATTTAAAAAATATAGGCACCGAACGAATCAGTGCCTAGTAGATTATTAACCTAAGAATCCAATTGCTCCTAATACAATTGCGACAATGATTACAATCCAAATTAATGAACTTGATTTTACTTTCTTCAATCCTAAAGCCCAATATAAGATAGCAACTGTTACAACATTACCAAAGCAAGGAATAATTGTATTTAACAAATCATTTAAATTTTGTTTCAAATCTCCTACTTGCCATGAGAAAGCAAATTTTACATTTACAGTTGTAGCAACCATTGCACCTAACACTATAATTCCTAAAATAGAACATACTTCAGTTAAATTTCTTAATGAATCCGCTTTAGCTGTAATGAAAGAAACACCAGTTCTATAAACAGGAATTGCTAATTTCCAGAATACAAACCACAATGCAATGTTTGCCGCCATAGCAATAAACATACCAACAAGGCTACCTTGTTGTGCTTGATAACCTGCAATTGCACCTAATACAGTTGGTAATAATACCCAAACAATTGCATCACCTAAGCCAGCTAATGGCCCCATTAAAGATGTACGAACATCTAAAGCTGTCAAAGTAGCTCCATCTTCACGAGTTGATTCAATAGCTAGTGTTGCCATCAAAATTAATTGTCCAAACCAAGGATGGCAGTTGAAGAATTTGAAATAATCTTTATTTTTTTCTGCGATTTCATCATCAGAATATAATTCTTGCATTGCAGGAAGCATAGACCAAACCCATGGACCAGACTGCATTGTTTCATAGTTGAAGCATGTTTGACGAGACATTACATAGCGTAACAATACTTTTCTTAGTACTTTATTATCTAATACCTTTGGTTCTCTATTTGCCATTTTATTCATCCTCCATATCTACAGCAGTCATTATTGCATCTTGTGCAACTGGATTACTTCTTTGTGCTTCTTTACTTTGGAAAATAAATGCACATGCAACTACAGCTAACATAGCAATTGCTAATACGCTCATATTCAAATATGCTGATAATACAAATCCAAATAAGATAAAGTATCCATATTTTTTCATAGGAAGTTGTCTTAATAAAATTGCAAATCCTAATGCAGGAAGCATTCCACTAGCAACATTTAATCCACTATTTAACCATGCAGGGATTGCATTGATTACTGATTGTACATAAGTAGATCCAACTGTTGTAAACAATAGAATTGGAAGTACCCATAATCCAATAAATGGAATTTGACTTGCCCACATCCAGCGTCCCATTGATTTCCAGTTTTTCTTTTCTGAGCATTCTCTCATTTTATTAATAAAGAATGAACCACTAGTTTTACCTAAAACATCTAATTGTGCTCCCAATGCAGCTACTGGAACACCAATAGTCATTGCTGTTGTAACAGCTTCCTGACCTGTGATTCCCATTGCAATCGCAAATGCAGCACCAGCTATACATCCAACTGGATATTCAGGAACACTAGATCCACCAGCGCCAAACAAGCCTAAACTCATTAAGCACATAGCACCTCCAACAAGCATACCTGTTTGCACATCACCCATAATCAAACCTGTCAAAACTCCCATAGTAACTACAGATGCATAATAGAACATTTGTAGATTATATTTTTGCCAAGTCCAAACACCAACTAACACACACAATAAAATTACTTGAATCGGTGTAAACATATTTTCTTTTCTCTCTTTCTTTCCCTTTTTTATTAATCCAATAGTTTTGAAACATCAGCTTCTGAATCAGATGGAGTGAATTGAGCTGTAATTTTTACTCCTGCATCTCGCATCTCTTTAAGCATTTCTTTTTCTTTTGGATTTACACGAACTGTTTTTGCTAATACAGTTGTTTCTCCAGTATTTTGAGTTACATCCCCTAGATTCAAATGAGGAATTTCAACTCCTGCCTTAAATAATTCATAAGCTGCTTCTACTGTTTTAAATACACAGAATACTCTCTGATTAGCATATTTATTATTTCCAATATTTGTCACGGCTTTTGTGTGATCAATTACAGATAATGCAACTCCTGCTGGAGTAGCCATCTTCATTGATGAACGCATAATATCATTTGTGCTCGCTTCATCATCAATAACCATTGCACGTGTTGCTTTTAAATTTGGAACCCATTGTGTAGCTACAATTCCATGAATCATACGGTCATCAACACGGAAACCAATAAATCCTAAAGCTTTCATAATTTGATTTTTCCTCCTAGTAGTTAACTCATTCCAGAGTTTTAATATTACAATCGATTGTCATTTTGTAAACGGTTTCTGCTTACACGTATGTTATATCACAATTGAATAGATCATTCAACATTTTTTGAATGATTTTTTTATTTTTTATTGAATGGACTATTCAGCGCATTCTGATATATAATAAATATAGAATATAAATACATTTAAGGAGATACTATAATGAATGATAATTTTTGGAATAATATTGAGACAAAGAAAAAAAATTTTACATCAAAAGAACTTGAAGTTTGTGAATTATTAGAGGAAGATCCATTTTCCTTTGCTGCTTCAACTGCTACAGAAATTTCAAAACGATACGGAGTATCACAAGCTGCTGTTAGTCGATTCTGTCAAAAATTAGGATTTACTGGTTATTCTGATTTTAGAATGAATTTAATGTTAGCAACTCAAACATCAAAAAAACATACAATTGATTCAACCCCAGATTATGCAAAAAGTTTAGCAGATATTATTATACAGTTAAGTCAAAAATTAGATGATAGTTTATTAGAGGACTTGGCAAAACGTGTTTTAAATTCACGCAACAGTTACACATCTGGCTATGGTGCTAGTGATACAGCAGCGAGCTTATTAGCTTTCCGTTCAATGCTAGGCGGTATACATTTTTATCATATTCACACTTCAAAAGAAACTGAAATGTTGCATATTATGAACAATCAAGACACTATATTTCTATTTTCTTCAAACAACCCCTCACACATAGACTTTATTACAACAATCGAAGAACTACCTAAAGAAAATAGGCCATATATCATATTGGTAACCAGCACAGCAAAGCACCCCTTTGCAAAAAAAGTAGATCAAGTTGTCTTAATTCCATACCTAATGCAGTTCGATACAATCAATCCTTTAACTGCACCACAAACTATTCAAATTGTTTTTTCTCTATTTTTAATTCAAAAAATATATAATGAAAAAAGTAAACTTGAATCTAAATAAACAAACTAAACAGAGGTTGTAACAACATAGCTACAACCTCTTTATTATTCCTTCATGCCTATCTCTTTTTCAAACTCATCAATAATCTTCTTAATTTCAACCAACTCATGATTGAAATCATCAAATTCATCCACTAAGACCCTTACTTCTTCAGAATCTAGTACAATATCGCTACAAGTATTATCAGCCTGTTTTAATTTTTGAAATACTTCGTCCAACAATTCATAATCCTTATCACTCAACATGATCCATACCTCTAATTCAACAAACCTGGCTTATCCTCATCATCAAACATATCACGCAACATATCCATAATATCCTCTTGATTCTTTAATATAATCTTTATCTCTGCACTGTTTAGTCTTACACTACTACCCGTAACCTTAGCACTTCTAAGTTTATTATAAACCTTCTCTAAGAAATCAAAATCCTCATCTGTCATCATAATAATACATCTCCATCCTATAGTTTGTTTATTACACGAAAATGATACATAAATGAAAAAGGGAACAATATTGTCCCTTTATTAATTAAAGAATAGATATTTTTGTTACTGTATCAATTGACATCAAATCCTGATACAATTCATTTTTATGGTCAATCCACCTATTATTTGTATCAAAAGTCATTAAATCTAGATTCCTATCAATTTTTATTTCATTGACCTCTATACCATACTTCTCAAATATTTTGTATATTTCATCTTTGTCAGAAACAATATTAGTCTGAATCAATACATTAGGATGATCAATTTGATTGAAGAAAGGATAATGAAATATCTTTTGAAGAACGACTAGAAATAATGTCGCAAAAACGCCAATAAAAATCAATCCAGCACCAATACACGCAGCTATGCCAGAAGTAGTCCACATTCCAGCTGCTGTGGTAAGCCCTTGAATCAAATCATCTTTCACAAAGATTACGCCAGCACCAAGAAATCCAATTCCACTAACAATTTGTGCTGCCACTCTAGCTCCATCCGCCGTCGACACATCAAAAAAAGCATATTTAGAAATAATCATAAACATTGAAGATCCTAGTGCAATAATCGCATGTGTTCGAATGCCGGCCGATTTATTTCGACTCGTCCTTTCATATCCAATGGCACAACCACATAAAGTAGCCAACACGATACGAAATATCCAATTTAAATATACTTGTTCTGAATACAAAATATCATCTCCAAACTCAACTGCAATACATTTGTTTTAGTTTACTTATTTTCTCTTCAGTCAGAACATACTCCTACCCCAAAAATTTGTCAATTCAAATCGAAAACATCCTAGAATTATAATACCATCCTAAATCATTCAATCTTTTACGACAGAGTTCTTATTCCTTCATTCCTATCTTTTTTCAAACTCATCCGTCATCATATTTGCCATTACTTTGAATATAATAAAAGCCGTCACATTATGCAACGGCAATTCCTCTATGAAATTTATATATATGAATAGCTAATAAGATTATTAATACAATCGACACTGTTCTATGAAGAATTAATATTATTGGATGTTCAACCATAATCAATCCTAGTATTCCTAAAACAAAGGATAATATAGTTAATACAATAATAAGAATATACTTCAAATCCAATCTCTTTCTATATAGAAAAACATGAATCAAAGCCAATACTAAGAATAATGTAGAAGCTAATTTATGAACTATGATTCCTGTAATTGGAACCATAATAGTCAAAACAAAGCTAATAGCTAATAAATAATTCAAAACCCTTCTCATACTGTCTTTACTCCAAATGTAAAATAAACCATATGAAAAATCCAAACAATCAATAAAACAATATTACCAACTACAATGCCCTTCAATCCCATCATGATAAATCCAATACTCATTAATAAAGTTACTGAACACATAATACGAATCTTTGCTCGTTTCGTCATACCACTCTTAATATTATTCTCTTCATACAACTTCGTATTCTTAAACCAACCATCCAATCTCTCACTAGATCTTGCAAAACAAAAAGCTGCAAGCAACACAAAAGGAATCGTCGGAAGAATCGGTAATATGACACCAATAATTCCTAACCCTAATGATATACATCCAATCATGATATATAGAATCTTTCTCATTATGCCTCCATAGTTAGATTCGTCTAACTCATATTCCATAAAAGAAGTCATCCCTTTGTTAGAGATGACTAACCAATGATTATTCTACTGAATTTAAACCTTGTTGTCAACACAATCAGTTTACACATGTGCTCCTCTATCTAGTTTATTCCGCTACGAGTTGGATGAACGAATGTCTTTTACTTTTTCTATAATAGTGTATTCCGTTACACTATCAATCAACAAATTTGCATAAACATTCCTTTATCGGTATAATACAGATGCAGAAAGACTACTGGATACAGTAGTTGCTCTGAAATCATTCTAATGCTAAGGCACTAGTCAATTCCTTTGCGATTGGGCGGACTAGTGTCTTTTGCATTTTTCTATAATCATTAACGTAAGTCGTAGTATTTCTACTAGTGCCATTAAACACGTGGCAACGTCAATATAAAGATAAATATACATATGACAACCTCCTACAATAAACGGAATCGAGCCGAGAACGCAAGCTAAATTACTTTTAATTTCAGAGGTACCACCCTACTGTACACAGTAGCCAATTTCAATTATAAAACTTCAATGTGAAAACATTATTAAGTCGCATACATTTCTAAAAAAAATTTTATAAACATTAAACAAGTCACCCGGTTATCAGGTGACTTGTTATATTAAATATCACTTTTCTGTAATTTTCTTAATTTTATCTGCGATATGCTTAGCATCCAACTCATAGTATCCAATAAATTCTTAGGATTACCACTTCTGCCAAACACATTTTGCATACCTAACATATATTGTCTGCATACGATTCCTTCAGGTGCAAATACTTCACTCACTGCACTTCCAACCCCTCCATCTCTTGTCAGAAATGTCTAACTGATGATAGTTTTCCGAATTTAAGACTTGTTGTCAATATTGAACAACCCTCTTTTTAAATCACAACACCATATCAAAAGATACTAATTTACACGAAATAATGTCTTTTAAAATTCACATTTCAAAAAATTCATGACAAGTTTGACCATCGTTTCCTTTTCTTCTGGTCTAGACTCTGCAATCATTAATGTAATTGCGACTAAAGCACTGTCTGAAATAATCTGTTTTCCATCGATAATCAGATGTTTATTCTTATTTAGAAATTCTAAGAATATGGATGCACCAATACGTTTGCAACCATCCACAAACGGATGATCCTTAATTAAAAAGTAAAGTAAGTTTGCAGCTTTTTCTTCAATGCTTGGATACAATTCAGTTCCAAAAACATTTTGATATACCGCTGCAATTATTCCATTTAATTTACCCAGTTCTTTTTCAACACCAAATACATCTGAATAGTTTCCATACTTCATAGAATCAATCATTTCACGACATTCTTCATAGGTTAACTGATAAACAGAAGCAATGCCATCCGGTTTAGGGATAGTTCCATGATCATAATCATCTAGAAGAGTTAATGCATTCGAATAGGCTTCAATCACATTCAACACTTCTTTTTCTTCAATGCTTAAAGCAGAAGCAAGCATTCTAGATTGAATCGCGATTGTTTTATTTAAAACATCTAAACGTTTTTGATTCACTGCATAACCTTTAATCATGTAATCTTTTAAAATGGAAGTTGCCCATTTACGAAAGATAATGCCGTGTTTTGATTTTACTCTATAGCCAACGGAAATAATTACATCTAAAGAATAAAACGGAACAGATTGTTTAACTCCAACAACACGCATTTTTTGCGTGTTGTTCTCTTTTTCAACTTCATGATCTTTAAACGTGTTATTAATATGCTTACGAATTGTTTTTTCATCACGATCAAACAATAATGCCATTTGATTTGCAGTTAACCACACAGTATCTTTATCTGGAGTTACCGTAACGTCTAATTCTAAATTTCCATTATTAAACTTAATTATTTCATTGTTCATATATACTCCAATCTTTTTTATTCCAATGACCTTTATAATTAATTTCTTCCTTAATTAACAAAATCTAATCAAAAGAACTACCACTATACTGTTTGCATAATCCCCTATTTAAAGCTATAATACGAGCAGAGAAAAGCTACTGGAAATGCAGTGGCTGCTCTGAAATAAAGTTAATGCTGAAGCACTAATCTTTTTCCATTGCTAGTGGTGATTAGTGCTTTTTGCATTTTTCTATAATAATTAATGTTACTTTTAGTATTTCTACTATGGCAAACAAGCACATAGCAACATCAATATGTAGATATATATACATAAGCTTTCCTCCTGTAAAAAAATAAAAGGATCTACTTACCTAGAATTCAAGATTCAAGGCTTCAAAACTCCTTAACAAGAGGCAACCACCAACCACATCCAGTAGCCAATTCCAATTATAAAGGTCCAATGTGAAAACATTATTAATTCCAGTAAATTTGTTGTTTTTATTTCAAATCAAAAAGAAAAGAGTAGAATGAATCATCTCATTCTACCCCCTATATTTCATTTTTCAATCAAATCTTCTATCTTACAACCAAATACTTTAGAAATACAATACAACTTATCTACACTCGCCTTATTAATATCTTTATTTCTTTGTTCATACAACTGAATTGAACGAAGACTTACACCAGAAAGATTCGATAATTCTTGTTGAGTATAACCATAAGTAGTTCGAATACGCTTTAAGTTTGTTTCCACATAATACTCTTTCATTTTAGAATCCACAATATCTACAAACTTAGAAATATCCGCCTCATGAAGTGTATAATACATTCTTTTCAAATCTTCAAAACTTAAAACATTAAATATCTCTTTAAAACTTCTGTCTGAATACCATTGGTAATAGGCAACAGCCCAACCAATCCAATACTCACATGAACGACTATAGTTTACTTCAGATTCAATATTCAACTCTTTTTGCATGGTCTCAAACACAATTTCATGTACAAGCTCGATGCCACTTTTACCCGCCACACAGGCAGGCTCCCCATTTTCAATACGTTTACTAAATGAACTTACAACAAACATCTTCACAAAATCATCACCTGAAATATGACAAGTATTGATGGCATAATCAAAGGCATCTCCTAACATTGTTTGTGCATTATTTACATATATTTCTTGGTATGCGTGGATCATCATTTGTAATGCCCCCTCTTATAATATCTTGAATAAACAGTCCATCCATTTCTTGATCAAGCATTTTCAAATAATATTGGTTCGCTTCATCATTTCTTGCTTTACGTAAATCATAATATTGATTTTTATCAGCAACCTCATACCCTTCAAACTTTAAATTTAAAAACGCAAACTGCGACTTAATGACAATCTGTTCTCCTAATTTGCCCAATCTCATAGCTTGTGCGAGTTGCTCAACTGAAATTGTATTATTCAAGAAACTTTCTGCATAATCAAAATAAGAATCATCCGCACGATAGCCTATAATTAAGTCATATGCGTTCACATTGATACTAAAATAATCAATCAAATATTGTTTTGCTCGTCTAGCCACAGGCGTTTTAATTGAAAAAAGACGATGCTCTACCAATATCGCAATCCAATTTAAAATCGTATAATCCGAACTATTTAAATTCAAAATTTTCAAATACTCTGTATCTAAAGTATACTTATTAGAATAACCATCATTTAAAGATGATACTGCCCATTCTTTTGCCAAATCATTACTTTCTGTACAATAAAATCCCAACCCAAAATCATTATTCTTTTTACCAGCACCAAATATTGGATTCTCTATTATTTTTTCAGATCCATGGTACAAAATTATTTTATTATCCATTAACATTTATCTCCTTCAAACCAATTATATCACTGTAGTGATAGTAAGAAAACAATGAAAACAAATTACAACACTCATTATTTTGTGAATTCTTCTAATTCAAAATCATCAATCTCTCTTTTTATATTTCTAGAGCCTTCTTTTTGAACTGTCGCAAATTTTGCGACAGTTGAAGAATCAAGTTCTTCTTTTAATGCATTATTGATGTGCTTACTGATTGTTTTAACATCTCTGTCAAATAAGGATGCTAATTGATTTCGATTTAACCATACAGTTTCTTCATTTGGCGAAACCGTTACATTAATTTGTAAATCACCATTTACAAACTTAATTATTTCATTGTTCATATGTACTCCAATCTTTTTATTCCAATGACCTTTATAAGTAATTTCTTCCTTAATTAACAAACCCTAATCAAAAGAACTACCTCATTTGCATAGTCCCCTATTTAAAGCTATAATACAAGCAGAGAAAAGCTACTGGAAAAGCAGTGGCTGCTCTGAAATCAAATTAATGCTGAAGCACTAATCTTTTTCCATTGCTAGTGGTGATTAGTGCTTTTTGCATTTTTCTATAATAATTAATGTTACTTTTAGTATTTCTACTATGGCAAACAAGCACATAGCAACATCAATATGTAGATATATATACATAAGCTTTCCTCCTGTAAAAAA
>NZ_JANFYN010000037.1 GCF_024460475.1 Holdemanella sp. MSK.7.32
CATTACCCTATGTAATCTTATAGCGTATCTAGACCCCAACTATTTTTATATAGTCCAATTAACTTTCTCAACATTCCCATTTCTGGACCGGGCCCATTCCGGTCCTTTTATTTTGTCAAAAAAAGGCTGATTATTTTGTTAATGAAAACTCCATTTTATGGTAAAACACATTCTGTTGATTATCACAACAATCAACCCTTTGTATCATTTCACAACTTACTCAATTGAAATTGATTTGAATACAACTTCAAGATATTATATACACAGTATTAGATGGTATTAGAGGTATATATGATAAACAAAACATTGGACTACTATAATAAAAATGCTGAATCATTTATTCAAGGAACTGTATCAGCCAATTTAAAAGATATGCAAGATAAGTTTCTTAAAGAATTGTCTGGAAATAAAATATTAGATTTTGGTTGTGGATCCGGAAGAGATACGAAATGTTTTATTGAAGCTGGCTATGATATTGAAGCCATTGATGGATCTATAGAATTATGTAAAAGTGCCAGTGCATATACAGGCATTCAAGTAAAACACATGTTGTTTCAAGATTTGGATAAAGAGAATTATTACGATGGTATTTGGGCATGCTCTTCTATATTGCATTTACCAAAGCCAGAATTAAAAGATGTCTTATCAAAAATGAATAAGGCTTTAAAGGATGATGGAATCATTTACACATCCTTTAAATATGGAGATTTCGAAGGAGAAAGAAATGGAAGATTCTTCACAGATTTCACTTTAGATATTTTCAAAGACTTCATCCATGATGTAGATAACTTAATGATTAAAGAATACTGGATTACCACAGATGTAAGACCAGGAAGGGAGGAAGAAAAATGGTTGAATCTACTCCTTCAAAAGACCAATTCTTAGTTGAACACGCTGATTTTTCTTTAAGAGAAAAAATTAAATATCCAAATGGTGGAACATCCAATTTCTATGATAATGGAAAAGACATGGTCATTATTGATGAAGATATTTGTGAGCATAAATCTAGTGATCCTGTATTTTCATATATGCTGATCACAGATAAGCAAAATAATTATATGCACCAATTCAAAAGAGTTTTCCGTTTCTTAGGCTATTCTCATTTAGAAGTCGATAAATATCTTTCTAGAAAAGAAATTGTATTACCCACTAGTTATGCAAGAAGTGTTGGAGACAGAAGTGAACAATCCGATGTATCTCCATTAGAATTACATTTCGAAAAAAGTTTTTCAAATGCTTACGGCATGAATGCACTTAAATATATTTCTCGAGAATATGGTATTTGCGATGAAAATGGAAAGAATTATTTCCTTGATTATTTTGTACGAACAAAAGATGAAAAATATGCAGTGGAAGAAAACGGTGTAACGTATCATCATCCTCAGATTATAGGTGAAGAAAAATATAAAAACCAACTAGCAAAACAAAATACATGTGCTTCATGGGGAATCAAATTATTCCGTTTTTCTACTGAAGATTGTGCGTTTGAAAATCGTATTGAAGATGATATTAAACAATATTTTGGAAGTGATGCTTCTAAGTTTATTGATAATGGTTTAAAAATAGATAGATCCGTCGAATTATATGAACATCAATCCATTAGTTTACAAGAAATCCAGAAAAGAAGAGATGATGGAATCAAAGCATTTTTGATTGTACTACCTACAGCTGCGGGTAAGTCTAAAATAGTTGAGGAAGATTTACGTGAATTTGCCAAGAATAAGAAAGATTTTAAAGGATTAGTATTAGTTCCAGGAATCAATATCTTGGCAGACTGGAATCAAAGAGTGCATAATTCTTTGCCTGAACTAGAAGATAAAATTGATATAAGAACCTATGCATATATGGCAAGACATTATACAGAATTATCTTCAGATTATTATAATTATATAGTTGTTGATGAAGCTCACCATGCAGTGGCTCCCATACTAAAAAGAGTCATTCAATATTATAATGCAGATTTCACCATAGGATTGACTGCAACTGATCAAAGACCGGATAAGAAAAAATTAGAAACTGTGTTCGGTAGCTATTCCACCTCTCTGTCTTTAAAAGAAGCTATGGAGAAAGGAATTGTTGCCAAGGCAAATGTGTATCGAATTGAAACAAACATTGATCTTTCTAAAGTTCGTTTTAATGGTAAAGATTATGTAAATGCAGATTTAGAAAAAAGAATACGAGTGACTTCTAGAAATGAATTAATTGTAGATGTACTTAAAGAATACTTTACTTCTGGAGAAGCCAGCTTACGACAAGGTGTTATCTTTTGTGTTAATGTTTCACACGCAAATGAAATGGCTCGTCTTCTTAATAAAGCAGGAATTGCTGCGGCTAGCTACACTGGGCATACAAAAAATCCTGCATCTGTCATGGATGATTTCAAGAACAAGAAAATCCGATTTCTTTGTACTTGTAACATGATTTCTGAAGGATGGGATTATCCTGAACTTGGTATTTTAGTTATGGCTAGACCCACTCTTTCTAAAGTTCTTTATCTACAACAAATAGGTAGAGGGCTACGAAAAACTAACACAAAGAAAAATGTGATTGTTATTGATGTTGTTGATAAATATGGAGCTATGATCAAGGCTTGTAATATGCATACTATATTTGCCAATCCATATTATGTACCATTTGGTGATATCACAATAACAAATTACACGCCTGGCGAGATGTTAGTTGTGGATGGAATTGAAGAACGTATTGAGCGTATTACTGAAGTAGATATCAATACATTTGAAGATAAATATGGTGATTATTTAAGCCAAGAACAACTCGCACGAGAATACTTTATTAACACTGGAACCGTAACAAGTTGGATTAAAAAAGGAAAAATCAAGCCTAGTGTAGAATACAAATTTGGAAATAAATCCTTATATTTATTTAGTCCTGATGATGTTGAAAAATACCGAAAAGAACTAGGTATAAAAGAACATAATAATGATACAATCAAACAAGACTTCTTTGAATTCTTAGAAGAAAGAGATTATTCATTATCTTATAAAATGCCATTCTTATTAGCATTCGTTAAAAATGTTGATTCAATCGGTGATGCTAAAATAGATGATGTTTTGAATGACTATATTGCATTCTATCAAGACAGAATCGATAGAGGACTACAGGTTGATCGTAGTACATGTCCATACAATGAAACTACTCTAAAAGATAGAAAAGCAATCTGCAGAAATATGTTAACAAATCCATTTGAGAAATTTGAACGTAAAAGATTCTTATATTATTCAAAAGACTTGAGCATTATCGCAATGAATCATGCTCTATATAGTAAGATGAACAAAGAAGATTGGGATAGAATTAAATCACAAATGCAAGAAGATTTACAACACTATTATTCTGATATGGGTGGAATATAAAAATTATTATTAAGGCTCGGTTGTATCAATCAAATTAACCGCGCTTTTTTTATTCTGCTTACATTTAATTAACTAAATACACATTTGAATCATCAACATAGATATCATAAATTTCTTATAAATTATATATGTGTTTTTGACTATCTTTTTATATCTTCTTAAATGTCCGCAAAGCCTTATTTTATCGGCTCTACGGGCATTTTGCTTTTGTGGTAAACCTCACATATCTAGGTCTATCTTCTTATATTTTCTCTATCAAACGTGGTTAAAATCGTGGTAAATACTTCTATGCAATTAGACGCTGAACCTCTGATTTTGCGGTATCTATGGACGCATGAGCGTACCAATTCATTGTGATACTAATGTTTGAATGCCCCATGATATACTGTAAATCTTTTGGGTTCATGTTCTTGCTTGCCAGCCTTGTGCAGAACGTATGGCGTAGCGTATGCGGTGTGATATGTGGCAAGGGATTGTCTTTGTGGTGCTTGTTGTATTTCTTTACCATACGGACAAATAAGGCGTTGTAATCAATCGCAACTTTTGGCTTGTCCTTATGATTGACAAATAGGAAATTGCCCCGTCCGTCTATCACAAATGGTTCTGCCTTTGGGCGTTTCTTCATAACCCGTTGAAATGCCTGTATCGTTTCTCTGCTTAATGGTACTTGCCTTATTCCGCTTTT
The DNA here is from genome assembly GCF_024460475.1 of Holdemanella sp. MSK.7.32. GTDB lineage: Bacteria > Bacillota_I > Bacilli_A > Erysipelotrichales > Erysipelotrichaceae > Holdemanella. The sequence continues at coordinate 4,057 of NZ_JANFYN010000037.1, forward strand.
CGTCTTAGGCGTTTCAATATAATAGCCTTGTTCCTTGCTCTTTAGTAACTGGTGGTCGATAATCACAACTTCATTCTTGAAATCAATATCGGCTACTGTCAGTCCGCACAGTTCCGAGATACGAAGTCCTGTTTTTAACAGTATCAGCACATCATCATAATACTTGTGATACACATTGTCCGTCTTGATGAATGAGAGTAAGGCTTGTTCCTGTTCCTCTGTCAATGCAACTTTCTCTTTGGTATCATTTTCTAGGACTTCACTTAACTTGAAATCAAAGGGATTTTTCCTTACGCAATCGTCTTGTATGGCGATATAGAATGACGCTTTTAACGAGCGTTTATGGTTGTTAATGGTATTGTAGGAAAAGCCTTTGTCTTTCATGCGTACCGCCCATTCTTTAGCGTCAGAGGGCTTGATTGTATCAATGCTCCTAGCACCCAACTTGTCCTCTTTCAATAACCGCATGAGTTGTTCCCGTTGTTTCATTGTGCTTTTCTTCACATTTGCCCTCTGTGCGTTCTGTTTGGCATAGAGTTGGCAAAGCGTCATTTTCTTGCCTGTGCTGTCGATACCGTCCTCAATATCCCGTCTTATCTGCTGTTCCAGTTCTCGAAGTGAGGGTTTTTCCCGTTTTCCCTTTGGTGTCGGGTCTGTGGGTGTCAATCTCCAAGCATACACATATTTTGTGTTTCCAAATGCGTCTACATATTTATATAAGTATTTTCCGTCTGTTCGTTGGCTCTCTCCAGTATGCAGGATACGACCTTTGCTATCCCGTCTTTTTTCTTTCATGGTGTCTGCTCCTTTCCTTGTTGGAAAGAGCCTTGATATGACTTGTGTTCATCATAACACATACAAGGCTCATTTGCATTAGATTGCGTCCAATTTGTCAATGACCTGTTCAAACTGTCGGCGTTTAATCTGTATGCGGTTGCCATTCATAATGAGCCAGCCAGCGTCCTTGTTTTCCTCTGCCAATCGTCTTAACTTGTTTTCTCCAATGCGGAAATACTTTGACGCTTCTTCAATGGTAAGGGTGTATTTTTCCCATACGGGAATATCGTTGTTATTCATCAGATACCCCCTTTCCCATGTTTTGTGTCATACTGGATATAGGGGATAAGGTCGGTGCGGTTTATCCTCTGTAAATGGGCGGTTAATTTACTGGAAAGGGAATTGCTGTATCTTGCCTTATCAAGCATAGTTCCTACTTTTTCCAGTCCACCTAATGCGTCATGTTCTTCCAAGAAATAAAAACTTTTGACAGCGGAAATGACGCCACCCTCTGTGAGCCATTGCTGTGTTTCTTCAAGGGAATTATGCTGCTTTGGTACTTGCAGTTTCAAGACTTCCACAGCCCCTAAAAAGCGTTCCCAAAATCGACACGTTTTCCACCTGCTTTTATTACTTTCGTTTCTGTTTGGCACGACAAAGCGTAGGTTGTTTGCCAGTAGCCCGAAAGCCAGTTCCCCAAGTTCCAGCGGTCTGTCCTTAAATGTCATGGCAAAAACATGAGCCTTATCATCACGCAGTTGCATTTCTGTTCGTTTCCAACTGCCGACTTCCTCAAGCGTCTTATTATGTTTTGAACAGACTTCCTTATCCTTATCATAAAAGCGGTAGGATAATCCAGATTTTCCAGCACCGATATAAACAGTCTTTGCGGTGTCGAAATCGTCAAACTTGCTTTCATCAAAGTGGTAGCCCTCACTATTGGAGATAAATTCCTCTTTTTCGCATTTCTTCTTTATCTGCTCTATGGTAAAGAATGGCTTTTCGTTCTTATCATCAATGGCAATATCAAGTCTTGTGAAATGAAAATTATCCAGTCCGTATCTTCGCTCACAGCGTCGGAACATATCCCCAAAGGTATAATTCCTACTGTCGAGAATACGGAAAATATCATCACAACCTCTGCCAGTCATAACAAGATAACAGCCTAGCCCCTGTGGGTTGTCCTCTGTCTTTCTTGCGTCCCCCGATACATAAATATCTCCAATCTGCCAGCGTGCTTGATAGGTTTTGTATTTAATGCTTGCCGGATAGACATTGAAAATATCAGTCGGTAAACCTAAAATGTGCATGATTACATCTTCAGCGGTTGCCGTTTCAAATACAATGCTGATGTAATCAATCTTAACGGATAAATTTTTGTGTGTAGTTATAGTGCATTACTCCTTTCGTATGCCCCGTTTTTTTGCGGGGTAAAAATCGTGTTTTGTCCTTTATTTATCACAGTTTCTAGGTACTATGACATGTATGCGCAGGGCGGTGTTACATATACGCCCTCTGCGAACGCCGAAAGGCGTTCCCTTTCCAAAAGGAACTGTCTGTCCGCTCCACGTCTGGGGGACGTGTCCCGTCCAGCCAGCCCCTTTTGGAAACCATGATTTTCGGTCTGATAGTCCATGCCTGTTCATGCTGTCAAAGCGAAAACAACTCATCTATATGCTTACTCAAGTGTGTGATTGACCCTAGCGTGCTTAATCACTTCATCTGATACGATAATAACGCCAGCAGGATTACTTGTCAAGAAGTTTTTATTGACTTTTCAAAACAAAATAAGTATGATAGGCTTATAAACAGAAAGAAAAGCAACGAAAGGAGCGGTTATACTAAGTTATGGAGGGTTATATAAAGAAAATGATTTTCTTAGGAGAGAACATACAGACCATAAGAAAACACAGGAAAATGAAACAGCAGGAGCTTGCGGACAAAATCGGTATCAATATGCAGAGCCTTTCCAAGATTGAAAGAGGGGTAAACTATCCTACCTTTGATACGCTGGAAAAGATAATGGACGTGCTGGGAGTAACGCCCAATGAATTATTGTCGGGAAAATGGAAGTATGTTAATCAAGCCGAAAAGGAAGTCTGCCAGTTTTTAAGGACGGAAGAACGCCTAAATGCAGAGTTGAAACATGGACACTATGATAACTTCTTTGACAGCGAAGAAGAATGGCTGGAGTATGAGCTGGAACAGTTGCGGAAATACATCACAGACTATATCAACGGAACGGAGATACAAGCGTCCGACCTTTACCCTATCAAGGAATTTATCCAGCACTTGAAATTTCAGAAAATATTAAACCGCTATGATGATTTATACAGCATGGATATGTTTGGGGAAAGCACAGACGGACACAAGTACGGTACGCCTTATCAGGTTGTAAAAATGATAAACCCCAATTCAAAAGAAGATATGGAACTGTTACGGGAAGTATTAAGGAATAATCATTTTGATAATGAGGACGAGTAGCCTTTTTTCTTTTCTGTGTTGGGTAATCAAGAGGAAGAAAGAAGTGTGCATTTTCAAGGCAGAAAAATATCAAAGGGTATGCTGATTTTTGTTGTGGCGGATATATGGAACTGTTATAATATGGATATGAAGAAAGCGAATTGGAATTTGTGGAGGAAAGATAAAATGGATAGACCTATTACAACATTGTTTATGCTAATGTCTGTTGATGGGAAAATAAGTACTGGTGCAACAGATGATTTGGATGTAGATAAGGATTTTCCTAAAATTAAAGGCGTTAATGAGGGATTACACCAATATTACGAAATAGAGCAGACAACAGATTTGTGGTCTTTCAACTCGGGTAGAGTGCAAGAAAAAATGGGAGTAAATAAAAAGAAAATACCAAGGAAAACACCGGTTTCCTTTGTTGTAATTGATAATAAACATTTGAATGAAAATGGTATTCGCTATTTTTGTGCTTTATCAAAAGAGTTTGTGCTGATTACGACGAATACAAGACATCCTGCCTTTAACGTAGAGGATGAAAATCTTCATATCATATACCAAAATGAATTATCCTTAAAAGATGCACTTATAAAACTTAAATCGGAATATGGTTGTGAGAGAATAACAATCCAGACTGGAGGAACATTGAATAACTTATTTCTTCGTGAAAAGCTGTTTGATTATGTAGATATTATTATTGCACCTGTTTTGATTGGCGGCAAGGATACTTCTACTCTAATTGATGGAAAGTCTTTGACAGAAGAATGCGAATTATCAAAATTGGGTGTTGTGAAGTTGCAAGAATGTGTAGTTTTGGAGAACTCGTATCTTAGATTACGCTATGAGGTGATTCATTGACAAATCCCAGTTTATATAACTGGGATAGATTTGCAGTTGTGGAGGTGGTTGATTATGGAATATACTAAAAAGAAAAATTGGATAATAGCAATCGCTGTTGCTATCGTTTATTTAACAATAAGTATTCTCTTTGATTTGTGGTTTTTTTCTTGGATTATATGGGTTGCCTATGCAATTTATAGATTTATCGTGAAATAGATAAATCCAAGCTGTTCAGAAGTACAAATCTCAGTTTGACAATTTCATATCCGTACATAAAAAGACACCGCTTAAGTTAAGGGTGTCTTTTTAGCGCTATTTTATTGTCATATCAAGGCTCAATCAATCGTGGTAAATTCGTGGTAAAATGAATGATTTTCTATACTTCAAAATACTTGAAAACATAGTATTTATGTGGATAATCTAAAAATAGATATAAAATTTGAAAGATACATAATTAATTTCAATAAGGTTATAATCATTTATTTCTATTTACTATTCTAAAGCTCGATTTAATAAACTATAATATATTTATCGGTTATCTCTTTATTTTATAAGTATTTAATTACTATTTCTATCAAATTGAATAATCATATTAATAATAAAATATTAGAAAGGGGGAGAATTTATGAAAACTGCATTAGACAATTATGAATTAGGAAAACAACAAGAAGTTAATGCAGATAACTTTTCATTTGTTATCAGAGATCAATATCGTTTTTTATGTCCAGAGTGTCTAGAAAGCGTAACTATGGTCAACGGTAAATCCTCTAAATACTTTAAACATCATAAGAAAACAAAAAGCAGTATTGAATGTGATCGAAGAGTTGAATCACAAGGTACAAAATCTATTCCAGAGCGTGTCGGTTTGCCACTTTTTCTACGTAAAATCAACGATAAATATATGTTATACATGGGTTTTAGACCATTACCAGATTCACTATTGAATCAAGTAGAAAAAGAAGATGCTTGTTTAAAAATCATTAAGAAACACTCAAATCAATACCAAAAATATTATATTAATCATCAAAATTTTTCATCTGAAAATATTGTTTATAAGAAGGTAGAATTTCTTGATTTAAATAACTTAGAAATACAATTCAATTCAACGCATTCAAAAGAAATTCAATCAATTTGGTCAAATTATATTGAAACATCTATCACAGATCGAGGCGCATTATTTCAATGCGGAAATTACGGTGGAAAAATCATACGAGTCGGCGATTGTATATCCACATATAAGCCTTATCTTTGGGTTAAGCCAAAGTTATATAACATTTCAGATTTATCCTTTAATAATGCTTTAAATTTCAAAAAAATCGGTAGTTTTACCATAGAACATCGAGAGTTTGATGTTTATGAAGGAAGAATTGAAATTCATTCCTCTGAAAAAAATCGTTTTGAAAGAGTAGCTCGATATTTACAAGTTAACCTTAAAGTTTTTTTATTGGATAGTGAATCAACTATTTCAGCAATTTGGCCTCCAGTAGTGAGAACAGAAAATGGATATCAATCAAATAAACCAACACACATGTATTTTATTATTCGTTCTAATAATGCCATACCAAAAGTATATTTATATAAAAATAATTCAGCTACCCCATATAACATTAATATCCGAAAAATAGAAGACTCATTTATTGGAAAAACATTCATTTCAACAATTGATCAAATTATCAACGTAGATAGAAGAGTTATATCAAACGGAACATATTTACGTGCTAAAGAATTAAATCAAATTTGTGAATGTAAATATTCTGAAAACCTCAACGTAGTAAGTGAAACCATCACATTCTCACCTTATTCTATAACATTTGTCACTAACGCAAGTACGGACGTATATTTCATAGATATAAGCAATCATATTAGTAAGCAAAAATTTGAGGATGGTCATATAACATTAAATATCGAAAAGAAATACAAATACATTTATATTTTATGTAATAATCATTTGATTAAAGTATTTAGTATTATAAATACTAGTTATGATGAATCTCAAACAATTATACAAGATATCATAAATTCTTTTAAATCATCCTGTACCACAATAGAAGTTGCTCTAACACCAAGAATAGTAAGCAACATGCAGTCATTGGTAAAAAAAGATAGAAGATTAAAAGATATTCTAAATTCGATATTACAAAAAAATAAAATACCATTAAAAATTGTAAGAATACTAGAAGGGAAATAAATAATGAACAATAATTATAATGATGAATACTATTCAATTGTTGCTGCATATAACCAAAACGGAAATCTTTGGTACTATCGTTTGGCAGATATTGATACAGAAAGTGGCAAAATAATTGAAGCAACATACAACACTGATGATGATAGCTATGTATATGAACCTGTTACTTTATATTCAAAAGATCCAAATAAGATTGAATATAAACCTATTATATTAAAATGGAAATATGATGAATTTGATGAAAGAAAGCAATATACTGAAAAATGCGAACTAAAAGGGAAAATTTATGAACTAGCTTTTTTATCAAATAATGTAATCGATCAAGAATATAATGAAAACAAAATACGAAATATTCTTTCAACAGGATTCCACATTAGTAACTCTTTAAACAATGACTTTTTACTTGTCATTAGTCAAAGCAACAATTCTTATACTACTTTATTATGCACACAAAAAATGTTCAAAGAAAAAAAAGAAATTAACGAATCTAACTCAGATATAAAATGTATTTATTTTGATAAAAATTCTAATGATTTATTAAATTCACAGCCAGTTCTCGATATTTATAATATCCCCTATAAATCAATAGTATCAAACGAAGCTTTATTAGATCATCCTTTTAGTAAAAGTATTGATATCGAGTATAGATATTTTTTTGATAGCTTGCAGTTACCAAAAAAACAAGGAACTTTCTTATTAAAAAATGCCGATGATTATACATTGACATTCTTCAAAAAATATCTAAAAGAAATGAAAGATGTGTTATCTTTATCAAATAAAGATAGAACAAAATTTATCAATATTATTCAATCTATAGACAAATCAAAAGAACTAATCGAAGAATTCAAAGAACATACCGGCTATAATACCGAAGTATTACTAGAAAGCTTCAGTAAAAAAGGAGCGGAAGTCGTAAACTCAATTAGTAAAGAAAATGAAATGTTTACTGTTTTAAAAGATTTTTTGATTTCAGATCAAAAATTTTATGATAGTTGTTTATCGCAAATTAAAATAGATTGGGAGAACTCTTCTGATTTCAAAGATAAGCAAAAAAAGCGAGAAGAAAGAGAACTATCTTTACTAGTAGAAATAGATCAAACCACCAATGAATTAAACACCTTAAAAGATACAATAAAACAATTTCATAATGAAAAAGAACAATTACTTGAGGAAAAGGAACAATTACTTAAGGAACAAGTCCAATTAAACAATAATATCACTGAACTTAAAGTAGAAAAATATAACGTTACAGAATCTATAAATAAAGCATTGAATGAATATAAAACTGATATTGTTACTGTAATAAAAAATGTTGCTCCTTTAGAATTAGTCAAACAAAGCAACATAAGCGAAATACCAAAAGGGTATTTACATCAAAAAAATAAGGACGCACATTTTTCTCAAAAAGTTAAATTTTATGAAGGTGGAAGCATACAAGATTTTTATGAAGATTTAGAAGAAAATATATCACTATACTATACCGATAATAGAAGTTGTGAAATTACTGCAAGTATATTAGCTTCAATATTATGTAAAAAAGCACTAGTCGTAGATGAGTGTATAGGTGAAACAATTGCGGATTGTATTTCTTGTTTGTGCGATAAAAAACCATGTGATAGATATATCATCCATAAAGCAGATATTGATGTATCAAAATTATATTGCTCCCTTAAAGAAAACAAAAATCAAATCATTTATATAAACGGTATTTTAAATTTATTTAATGAACAATTGATGAAGCAGTTAATTAAACTCTTCCCTAAAAAAATATTTATATTCAGTATAGATGAAGAAAACATGGGTAATCTTTCAAGAAATTTATGGAAATATGCCACATATATCGACTTAGAAAAAAATTATTCAGATATTAACAATAGCTCTGAAATCATAATCTCCAATTACAATATTAATGAATTGAATTATACTTTGCCTTCTTCAATTAAAGATAAAAAAATAACTCAAAACCCCGTACTAAGCGATTATCAAAAAGTAGAAATTTCAAAAATATTAAATTATTATTCAGATTTTATTAAATCTGAAATAACACCAACTTTCTGTATAAATCAAATAATATTGAATATGGGAATAAATAGAGAAAAAACGCAGAAAGTAATTTCTGATCTTTATTCTGAAGAAACAATATCAGATAGTATTATCGATAAAGTAATGGAAGATACACTATGAAAAATGAATTAATAAAACAATTAAGCACAGATTTAAAAATCTCATTTTTTAAATATGAAAGTGAAAAGTCTTTTTATTCACGGTTGATATACAGTGCATTATCGGATTGGATGAAAATGTGCATTTTAGATCGTACCAATGAGGAGCATGTTGACTGTAAAAGCAAATCATATATTCGAATTCGCTGTGAAGAAATATTACAAGATTTCCTTCGCATATTCCCGGAATGTAGAGATTACTTTTATAAAAATAGTGACAATAACGAGAACCACCCTATAAATGTTTTACGTAATAAAATGATAGTCAACATGGAACTTATTTACAAAAGTGGAAACATTTATCTACCTAAAGGAATAATCCAATCTATTAATCCAAATTATTCTAGAATTTTAGGTATAGATGGTATGCGAAAAAAAAGCCATGGAATAACCAAATTAGTTAATAATATAGAAGAGAAAGTTATTGAAAAAATACCATTTGATGATTGTGATGATTTTTATAAAGTACTTTTCAAAAATATAAAATGGGAACCTTTTAATGATTATTCAATAATTGAAGTATTAGATCCAAATAGTACAATTTCGCCCTACAAAAGTTGGAAAGATGTTTATGTGATGGATGAACATGAAGTATATTTATCAAAAATTGAAATCAACCCAACCCAAAAAGAATATTTTTGGATTAAAAAAGATAATAATAGTATTCTAATTTCTAAAGTTAATGAATATTATGTCTTGCATCAAGAAATAAGACGATTTATCCTATGGCAAAGAAAAAAAACATAACTGCCCAATTGCTCTTAAATATCAGACAGATGGTAATTATACAGCTATTACATTTTTTGCACAGATACCATTACGAGAGCAAAACATATTAGATACCTATGGATGGCCGAAAGATTATATTCAAAATAAATTTAGCTATATTTTTTCAAACGACATATGGGCAGAAATCAAAAATATGTTAGTAGATTTAAACTTCGAATTGGAGGAGGATGATTATGGAAGAATTTAGTGTCCAGAGTACGCATGAAGCATTAAAAAATAAACTATTAGATTATATTACTACAGCTTATTTTGGAAAAAACGATGATCTAAGAGAAATGTGTATTGATGAAATAAAGAAAAAAGGCGTTTTATGGCAAGAACCTTACATTGAAGCAAATACTGCATATAAAAGCATAAATAATGGTATAAGTAATAGTAATTTACCAGAAGATGTAAAAGAAATACTAGCATCTTTAGTAGATTATAAATTAGGTGTCTTTTCTTCTCCATATCAACATCAGATTGAAGCAATAGAATCATTTTATAACGGAAATGATTTATTGGTTGCAACAGGTACTGGTTCGGGAAAAACAGAATGTTTCATGTGGCCCATGGTTACAAAATTAATCCGTGAAGCAAAGAATACTCCAAAAACATGGAGCATACATGGAGTCAGAGCAATTATGCTTTATCCAATGAATGCTTTAGTTACAGATCAAATAGGGCGATTAAGAAAAATGATTGGAGACTCTAAAGGTGATTTTCACCAATTATTTGACAAAATATGTGGTGAAGATAATAGATATCCAACATTTGGTATGTATACAGGTAGGACGCCATATCCAGGAAATCAAACGCTTAGTAAAGATTCAGATTTAGCAGATACATTAGAAAGAGATTTAGTAAATAAATCCCCTGAAATTCAAGAGCAATTATTTAACTTAGGTAAATTTCCATCAAAACATAACCTTAAGCATTATATTGAAGAATTACGAAACGGACATCACGTAACTGATTTTTTTGATGCAGAAATGATAACAAGATTAGAAATGCAAAAAGAATCACCAGATATTTTAATTACAAACTATTCAATGTTGGAATACATGCTAATGAGAACTGTGGAACAAAATATCTGGAAGCAAACAAAAGAATGGTTAAATTCAAGTGCTGAAAATAAACTATTATTTGTTATTGATGAAGCTCATATGTACAAAGGTGCATCAGGTGGCGAAGTAGCTCTTCTAATACGTAGATTTCTTAAAAAATTAAATATAGATAGAAGCAAAGTTCAATTTATATTAACAACTGCAAGTATGCCATCCGATTCAACTGAAACTATAAATCAATTTTTTTGCGATCTAACCGCAACAAGTAGTGCTCACAACTTAAAATATATTACAGGTGTAAAAGAAGAATTAGATTTAAAAAACATGATAGAACCTGACCCTCTATTACTAAGTTCTTTTGACATTTCAACATTGCATAAACCTTCACCCGAAAAATTAAGGGCATTAAGGAAATTTGCTGAATTAGCAAATTTGGATTATAAAACTTGTTCATTTGATAACGAAAAAGATGTTGAGAATTGGTTATATAATAATTTAAGCCATTTCGGTCCTTTACTAAGAATTATGAAAACTTGTCGTGGAAATGCAACATCATTTAGTCAACTATCAAAAGAAGCATTTCCAAATCAATCAATTGAAATAGCTAAGCAGGCCACTAGTGTAGTTCTTGCAATTGCTCCAATTGCTAAAAATAAAAATGGACAAGTATTATTTCCATCTAGACTCCATATGTTATTTAGGGGGTTATCTGGAATGTATGCATGTTCAAATCCAAATTGTACTGAAAAACATATAAATAACAACTTGCCTATAGGAAAAATCTATTTCGGTGTACATGATGATATTTGTAAATGCGGGGGAAGAATATATGAACTAATAAACGATAGAGCTTGCGGTGCATTATTTTATAAAGGATATATGGATGAGAATGATTCAGAACAATACATTTGGAATAAAAAGAGTATAGACAACGAATCTTTTAAAGAAGTACATTTTTACATTATACCTGAAAATATAAATTTTATTTCTCGAGGGAAAAATAAAATTCAAACTGTATGGCTCAATTCTCTTACGGGACGAATAGAAACAAATGACAATCACGCAGGCCACAAACATTACGTCAACCTTGCATACTCTCAAGAACCATCTAAAGATAATCCAAATATTTTAACATTTAAGTCCTGTCCAAAATGTAAAAAAACTCGTTTGTCATTAACTGATTTTTCAGTTAAAGGAAATGAGCCATTTTATAATATCGTATCTGAACAGTTGCACGTCCAACCTCAAACAATATTTGATAAGGAACAATTAGAAAACAATCCAAATGGTGGTAGAAAAGTACTTCTATTCTCAGATAGTCGGCAAAAAGCGGCAAAGCTTGCAAAAGAATTAACAGAAATCTCTGATGAAGATGCACTACGTACGGCAATTGTAATATCTGCAAAAATTTTAGAAGAGTGGTCTTTAAAGCATGGCAAAGAAGCAACAATGAATTTACTATATACTGTTTTTTTGCAGGTCGCATCAGAAAATAATCTTCGTTTTTTCTATGGCCAAACTGAAGAAAAATTAGCTAAAGATATAAAAGCATTCATAGATAACAAAATGCGTCAAGAACAAAGAGCTCAGCGTCGCGGAAAGAAATATGAATTGGATTATGATAAGTTAAGAAAAGAATTATTTTCTCAAACTCCTGATCTATTCTCAAAATATCTTTTAAAAGACTTGTGTAGTAACTTTAGGTCTCTAAGCGATTTAGGTCTTTGTTGGGTTGAACCATTAGAAAGTGTTTTTGAAGATAAATATGATGAACTAACAGAAGATGATAAAGTTGATATAGATTATGAAGATTTTAAAAACCTTTGTATTTCCTGGTTTACAGATGAGTTAACAGATAATTTTGCATATGACCCTAACATTACATTTGCAACACGGAAAAGTATTTCTAAATATCCAAGATTTGGGATAGAAGCAGATGAAAAATTGGCTTCTAAATATAAAAAGATATTATTAGAACATAATTTATCCGAAAATGATATTGATAAAATCTATAACATAATGAAAAGTTTTATCGTGCAAAAAAATTCAGACACATATTTCTTAAACCCAGAATTAATCACTTTAAAATATGGAGTGGATAGTACTTGGTATAAATGTCCAATATGTGGAAAAATTAGACCTGTAACTCTTTGGGGAAAATGCGGATCATGCGGTGAAGGGACTCCAACAAAAATGGGTGATAAAGATTTTGAAACTTTAGATTTTTGGAGAAAACCTATTTTAAACACATTATCTAATAGCGAATATGATTCAATGGTTAGAATAAATACTGAAGAGCATACAGCCCAACTTTCCCATAAAGACCAAAAAATGAATACTTGGTCAACAACTGAAGAGTATGAAATGAGATTCCAAAATATTGATATAGAGCAAAAGGGACCTGTAGATATATTAAGTTGTACAACTACAATGGAAGTTGGAATTGACATTGGCTCTTTAACAGCAGTAGGACTAAGAAATATACCCCCAATGAGAGAAAATTATCAACAAAGAGCTGGTAGAGCTGGAAGACGAAGTTCAGCAATATCAACAATTGTTACATACACAGATAATGGGCCTCATGATAGTTATTACTTTTATCATCCAGAAAAAATTATTTCTGGAGAACCTAGTTCACCTGGAATAGATATAAAAAACGATAAACTAATTATTAGGCACATTTCAGTATGCGTATTAACTAATTATCTATTAATTAACGGTACAGATGCTAACGAACTTGGTATTATCACATTTATAAATGATTATTTAAATAATTTCATAGTTTATTTAAATAAATGGAATCCAACTTCATCAGAAATAGATATTTTAATTCCTAAAGAAAAGCAATGCTTTATAGAAGAATATAAATCACAATTAGAACAACAACTAACAGATCTCAAAAATAAAGTAAATTCTTTTAAAGAAAACTATTACAAAGAGAATGATTATGGAAATAAAGAAGAAAAAAATACTTTAGACATTCTTCTGGAAGAAGGTATTTTCCCAACTTATTCATTTCCTAGAAATGTGGTTGGATTTCAAATAGAAGGAGAATATGGTAAAAAACTTGTTCAACAACCCGATCGTTCTTTAGATATAGCTATCAGTGAATATGCTCCAGGAAAAGTCCTCGTTGTTAACAAGAAAACATATAAATCAGGAGGAATATATTCATTCCATTCTAAATTCAGCTCTGAATACGCTGATAATCCAGCTAGGCCATACTTTAACAGCAAAGACTATTACAAACCAATATATTATTGTGCAAATAAATCATGTAATTGGGTATCTACTGAAGAACCACAAAATGGTGTATGTCCTTTCTGTGGAGAATCAAATATAAAACAGCAAAACCTCCTTAAACCATGGGGATTTGGTCCTGTTAATGGAACAAACATTAACGATGCAGAAGCAGATGCTGAAATATCATACGCGGAAGATCCTTGTTATTCAACACCAATCAAAGATGAAGATATGACTAAATTTCCAAAATACAATTCTTTACGGTATGGTAGATTAACCAATCAAACCTTATTGATTATGAATCAAGGTCCAGCTGGTAAAGGATTCACAGTATGTGGTGATTGCGGAGCTGCAGTTCCAGGAGATAATCCAAAAGAATTAAACAAAATTAAACAGCCTTACACATATCCTTATGGTAGAGGAAAAGAATGTAAACATTCCGGAAGAGTATACAATACATTTTTAGGACATCAATTTTTGACTGATATGGTCTTATTTGAAATAAAGATGGATGAAAGATTAATAAATTGCGATTTGAATGGTTTATGGATAGATAGTGCTGCATTATCCTTATCTGAAGCTGTGGCATTGGCTACAACACAATTATTAGATATAGATTTTAATGATATAAAATCTGGATATCGAATTCGTCAGGCACAGAATCAAATCTACATTGACATTTACTTATTTGACAGCCTTTCCAGCGGTGCAGGTTATAGTTCTCTATTAACAGATAAAATAGAAGAGTTATTTAATTTAACAAGAGATATTTTACATTGCCACAACAATTGTGTAACTGCATGTCATGATTGTTTAGAGCATTATTGGAATCAAAAAATACATAGTAAACTTAATCGACATTTTGCATTACAACTATTGGACTGGATGCAAAATAATAAATTAGCCAAAGCTATTGATTTTGATAAACAAGTATTAATGATAAAAGGATTAAAAGAACTTTGCTTTACAGATAATAAATTTGAAATTTCAATTTCAAATGATGAAATATTGATAAAGTCAAACAACAAGATTAAAAAATTAGTAATTTATCCAACAATGTGGAATATTACAGATGTGAATAATTCAAAAATATACATATCAGAAAGCCTATTAATTAAAGATCTTCCTTCAGTTTATAAGAAAATAACTGATATGATTCTATAACATTTTCACCTTATAAACCTATATTTAATCTTTCTGGGTTGTAATTATTAATTACTAAAAAGCACAAGAGGTTGAACATAAAAATGTTACAACCTCTTTTTATTTTACGTGTAATTGACGGCTAATTTGGTGTGCTTCTAGCGGTCATATCGGTTTCGAATGACGTTTGAATCGGTGCAACATGACATACAACCGGTGTAATAGGACCTCCTAGGTGTTCCGCTATCTGAAGTCCAAGAAATACACTACATAAGTCCACATAATCCGTTAAAGAAATCCATCTTTCTTAAATCTTGATACGTTATACAAGTCCACTAAAAAACACGATCAACTGCGTTTTTTTGGTATTTCATATCTTTTAATTTAGAGTATGTTTCTCTTAATGATTTTCCATGTAATGTAAATAAATAAAATGAATTAATTATTCTATCTAATATTGCATCCGCTATAGGCCCACCTTTTAATAATTGATGCCAACCATCCAATGAATATTGACTACTTGTGTTATACTCTATATGCTCGAAAATTACTATCTGAACACATTTGAGCTAAGATTTCATTTTGATGCTTCATTGTATAAAATCCAAACTCTCAAGACAAAAAAATCAAAAACACATCCCAAAACTTATTTTAGAAAGAAACTTATATACAAATAGATAACATCATGTTAAACTTAATACGTTGATTAACTCACTAATCAACATCTCCGAGGGTTGGCGCCATTTCACATTTATTTAAGCCAACTCTTTTTTGTAAAGAATTCTAAAATCACATTTAATCTTAATGCAGGAACACACAAGTTCCTGTTTTTTGTTTTAAATTGATTTGAATACAACTTCAAGATATTATATACACAGTATTAGATTGTATTAGAGGTATATATGATAAACAAAACTTTGGACTACTATAATAAAAATGCTGAGGTTTTATAAAGCAGTGTAATAGTACAATGGCATTTAAAAAGCCCACAGAAAATTTTCTGTGAGCAGACGAACTCAACTCTATTCTATTTTTTTCCAATTATTATATACATTCCAACAAACTTGTTGAATGATTTTTGCCTGTTCTTCTGTCACCTTTCCTCCAGGCATTCCAAAAGTATGAGATACTGGAATTCCCAATCCTTCCGGACTTTCTTCAAACACCTGCGCATACAATAAACAGGCTGCAATATAGTTTCCTATATTATTCTGATGTCCGTAATCCCCACCTTCTTCTTTAGATAAATAAGGATTCACCGATAAGCCACATTGTTTTCTAAGTTCCCAATATCCTAAGCATACCGGTAGCACTTCTGTATCCTTTCCCAGCATTTCCGCCATTTTCAAATACCACTCAGCATTTGTTTGTGCCATATCTTCAGTGGTCATGGTAAGTATATAATTATCTCCGTCTCTATTATACACATCTCCAGGCATCCCCGATTTCCATGGTTTGATATGCATATCTTGAAGATAGCCATACTGATATGCATGTGGCGCCCAGAGAATCATTCTCCCCGCCTTGCCACGTATTTTATCATGTAATATTTTTGCTCCCTGCAACATTCCTGATCGCTGTTTATAATCTTTCGCACCAATCTGACCACTATAAGTTTCCACGGCCTCATTACTATTTCCGGCTACAACAAAATAATCATAATATTCATTACTTTCAATTAGTTTCTCACACTGCCTAACCCTTTCTTCACACCCTTCCACAAGGCCTGCATAATGAGCAATTCCTGTTCCTGACCAATAGCTATAAGCTACTCTTGCATTCCATCCACCCATTTTTGCCAGTTCCCTGAAATAATAATAAGAGCTATCCCACAATCCGGTAAAACTATGCCCACAAAACGCCATTTTAGGACCTCTAGCTATAAAACAAATTTTTACCTGTAAAGGACCCTCTTCACTCTGAAAAACAAGTTCTCTTTCCCATTTTTCGTCTGAATCTGCATCCGGCCATACCAATGCATCATGAGGTTCTCCATCAAAAATACCAGTGTCCTTATGAAAGAATTTTGTATTTATATTTCTCGGCTTTCCTTCAAAATAAGCAACAGGATGAAATTCACTACGCTTCTTATTCAAATCAGTTTCTTCTTTATTTTCTATCCATTCACAATGGGCGGCAATCGCATTAATATGGTAGGAATAACTTTTCTGTTCTCTCAGAATCTGTACATCCAGATCATTTAATTCAAATGTATTTGCATTATAAATTCCAATTCTCTGCAAACTATGCCATTTCACCTGAATACCATAACGCTTGTTCTTTTCTGTCATTTTCCTACCCTTCCTCTTTTCAAACTCCATCCAATATTAAGTAATAAATGTTTATAATATCTGTTACTCAATTCACACATTTTATCTGCTTATTTGATAAATCCAACCTGCTTACTGATGATCTCAATCTGTTCATCTTTCTTCTTATTGTATTCTACTTTTTTCTCTTCAAAATAGTTTTTTCCATAAGCATCAATGGACACAATCAAAGGACCGAATTCTTTTACGTGACAATGCCATAAAGTCTCTGGCATCCCCAAATCTTTCCACTGTGCTTCCACAATCTCTTCTACCTCGGTGGCTGCCACAACAGCATTTCCTGCTGGGAATACGCAATGAATTGCACCAAAGTCCTTGCAGGCTCTCTGTGTATTTTCTTTCATACCACCTTTACCAACAATAACCCTGACTCCAGTAGTCTCTACGAATTCATACTCAAATTTTTCCATTCTCATAGAAGTTGTCGGGCCTACTGATACCATTTCATATTGTTCATCTCCAAGTGGACGGATGATTGGTCCTGCATGAAAGATTGCCGCATCTTTAACATCTACAGGAATATCTCTTCCTTCCTCTACAACACGGCGATGTGCCACATCACGACAAGTCGTAATATCACCTGTCAAAAATACAATGTCACCGATATGAATATCTTTCAGATCCTCTGCAAATATGGGTGTTATCAGAATTTTCTTACCACCTTTTATTTCAACTGCCATTGTTAATTTCTCCTTCCGAATTAATTCTCTTCCTTATATTCAAAACCAGTATGCGTATCTATTGTAAAGTTCAGATCTTTATCAAAAACGATATGTCCTCTTCTGTGGCTCCAACATCCCACATTTACAGCAACACCAATTGCTGAGGGATGACGCGCAGTATTCTCGATATTGACACCCATGACAGAATAATTTCCACCCATGCCCTGTGGACCAATCCCAATGGCATTGATGCCATCTTCCAACAGTTTCTCCATCTTAGCTACCTTTTCATTATCATTATGAACTCCAATTTGTCTCATCAATGCTTTTTTAGAATTCAATGCTGCAGTCTCCACTGAAGTGCCTACACCAACACCTACTAGCAATGGTGGACAGGCATTTAATCCATAAGAAGTCATACGATCCAGTACGAACTTTGTCACACCTTCATATCCTTCTCCCGGCATCAAAACCGTAGCATTACCAGGAAGCGTACATCCGCCACCAGCCATGTAAGTATAGATTTCACACTGATCTGAGTTTGGAACAATATCCCACCATACCGTAGGGGTTCCTTTTCCAACATTTTTCCCAGTATTGTACTCATCAAATGTCTCAACGGAATTGTGACGTAGTGGAGTCGCAAACGTAGCCTGTACTACCGCATCTTTTAACAATCCTTCAAGATCATCAATAAAAGGAAATTTTGTACCACATTTTACCCAGAACTGTAACACCCCAGTGTCCTGACAAGAAGGGCGATCCATTTCCAAAGCCAGTTTCTGGTTACGGAACATGGTATCATAGATAACCTTAGCCATGGGAGTATCTTCTTTGTCTCTTAGTTCCTGCAATTTTGCAATGACATCATCTGGCAGTTTCTTCGCAGTAAATCCTACAAACTGTGCCATGACATCAGTTAATTTTTTTACCTGTGCCTCTTTTGACATATCTTTTTACCTCCAATATTTTTTATTCATTTATGTTACAGTGTCAGTTTTTCTTATCTCTAAAAATTAATTTCTAAACATATAACGCACTTAAAATATACTATCTTGCTTATAATCATCATTGTATATAACTCACTATATTGAAATTATGCGAGATATTCTTGTAAATAATGTGTCATTCCATTTCTTTTGCCTCTGAAAAGCACTTGGAAATGCTTTAGATCAACTAAATCAATCCAAACGCTTTTAATATCGTTAACCAGAATGTAATACTAAAAGCACTCAGTAGTGTTGTAAGCATCACAACACTCGATGTCAAAACACCTTTATGCCCCATACTTTTAGCCATTACAAAAGCCGATACCGTTGTACTTGATCCACACATTATCAATATGGCAACTATGGCTTGATTTCTGAATCCTAATAGAGCTCCTATTGGTAAGAAGATGGCACAAAAACCAATTAATTTCATAAACGTGCAGAATAAAGATGGTTTTAATTCCCCTTTTGCCTGATTGAAATCAAAAGTGGCCCCCATAGCCATTAAACCAAGTGGTGTTGCCGTACTTGCGATCATAGAAATCGTTTTATTGATGACTTGTGGTAATTTAAATGGTAATAAACTAACAAGTACACCTACCACAATACCTAGAATTAGTGGATTCTTTAAAATTCCAATGAATGTTTTCTTATAATCAACCTTTGATTGTTCCGCTTTAAAAAAAGATAGAATTACAACTGAAACCACATTATACACAAATACCACACTCATCAACATTAAAGGAGCTACCCCTACGTCGAGATAAATATTCGATGTTAATGCAAGTCCTAACAGAGCTGCACTACTTCTATAACAAGCTTGAATAAATTCACCTTGAATCGCTTTATCTTTTAATCGCAATGAAAATAATATAGATAATATAATACTAATCGATGTAGCTACAACACAAAATACGACAAATTTTGTATCCCAAAGAGTTTTAAAATCTGACTGTGATAAATCAACAAACAACAATAGTGGCAATGACACTTTAAAGACAAATGAATTTAATTTCGATGCCAGTACGTCATCCAACACATTGATTTTATTTAAGAAATAACCAACAACCATCAATAGAAAGATGGGAATTGTTGCATTTAAACTAAATATTAAATTTTCCATAAAACTCCTTAAAATTTAATATTTTAAAATCCCTTTCTACTCTACTCACGCACTACACCACTTTCTTTTGCCGCATCTGCAACTGCTTGAGCC
>NZ_JANFYN010000038.1 GCF_024460475.1 Holdemanella sp. MSK.7.32
AATTACTCGACACTTGTCGCAGATTGGTTTAACAGATGGTCTTACTTTCATCTTTCTTCCTCCTACGTAATGATTCACGTATTTTAATGGCCCTGCTAAAATGCGTATGTGTACATGCGGATTTTAACAGAAACGTGAATGTATAAATCGCAAGCAAAGTTGCGCTTATATATTATAAGCGCAACTTACTTGTTTTTCAAGGCTTCTTTTAATTCTGGCCAAATTTCTTCCATAGATTTTGACGCATCAATTCTTGAAACCATATTTTTTTCTTCATAATATGCAATTACTGGTTCAGTATTCTTTGCATATTCATCTAAACGAACCTTTAAGCTTTCTTCGTTGTCATCTTTACGTTGTGTTAATTCACCACCGCAAACATCACATACACCTTCAACTTTTGTTGGTTTTGAATAGATGTTGTAAATTTCTCCACAATTTTTACAAGTACGACGACCTGTAATACGACGAGTTAATTCGTCAAATGGAACATCCATATAAACAATTTTTTCAACTGCTAAATCTGTTCCATTCGTCATTTCTTCAAAAGCTTTTGCCTGAGCCAAAGTTCTTGGATATCCATCTAATAAATATCCGTTCTTTTTATCTTCCAAAGTGTTTAAGTAATCCTTAACCATTTTGTTTGTGATTTCATCAGGTACTAATAAACCTTTTTCAGAATATGCTTTTGCTTGTAGACCCAATTCAGTTCCACCAGCAATATTTGCACGGAAAATATCTCCTGTAGAAATATGATTCAAATTGAATTCTTCTTTGATCTTAGTAGAGAATGTTCCCTTACCAGAACCAGGAGCTCCCATAATAAATATATTCATATCTATTCTCCTGAAGATCTTAGTCTTCGTAATATTTCTTGTAAGATTTTTGAGTAATCAATCCTTGTACTTGACGTACTGTTTCAATAGCAACACCAACAACGATAATCATTCCTGTTCCACCCAAAGCCATTGAGCTTGGAAGATCAGGCCAAATTAATGGCATGACATGTGGCATAACAGCAATAAATGCTAAAGCAACAGATCCTAATACTGTAATTCTTGATAAAACACGGTTAATATAGTCTTTTGTTTCCGAACCTGGTCGAACACTAGGAATATATGATCCGGATTTACCCAAGTTTTCAGCAACTTTTTCTGGATTAATTTGCATCTTCGTATAGAAGAATGTAAAGAATAAAATCAATAATACATAAATTACAAGTGAATACCATGTTTGCAATCCTAACCATTTTTGCATTTCTTTAATGAAATCATTTGATGGAAAGAATGAAGCAATTTGAATTGGTGCCATCATCAATGAACTAGCAAAGATGACTGGAATAACACTTGCTGAATTGACTTTCAATGGCAAGTAGTTTGCTTCACTTGGTTTGCTCAATGAAATTGAACTTGACGTATATTGAATTGGAATTCTTCTTTCCGCTGTATTAATCAACGTAACAAAGATAATAATTAATAAGTATATTAATATATACGCAGCAAATAACCAAGCCCCATAGGAAGGCGCAGACTCACCTGAAATTAAGCTTGACCATGCATTAGAGAATTGTTGCGGCATACGCCCAACAATACCAGCCATAATTACCATGGAAATACCATTTCCGATACCTTTCATGGAAATTTGGTCTCCAATCCACACTAAAAACATGCTTCCTGCTGCAAATATTGTTGCAATATATAAAATCTTACTGATTGTAACACCGCCGACAATCAAACCTGTATATGCTTTTGAGAAACCATATACCAATGAGAATGATTGCACAAAGGCAAACACGACCGCAAGATATCTTGTGTACTTGTCTAATGTTTTACGACCATTAGCCCCTGCTTTACTCAACTCTGTTAAGTGAGGAATAACGTCCATACTTAATAACTGAATAATGATAGAAGCTGTGATATAGGGAGTAACTCCTAAAGCGAAGACAGAGAACTGTTCAAGTCCTCCACCTCCTAATAGATTTAACATTGCGAACAATGAGTTTTCCCCAAGACCATTTACTAAATCTGTTGTATTTACATCAGGTACAGTAATGGCTGATCCCAAACGATAGACAAGAAAGGCAAATAGGGTGAATAGAATCCTATTGCGGATATCCTTATTCGTCCACATTGCCTTTATCTTGCCTGCCATATTATAGAACCTCTACTTTTCCGCCTGCTTTTTCAATTGCTTCTTTAGCTGACTTAGAGAATTTAACTGCTTCAACAGTTAATTTTTTAGTTAACTCACCGTTACCTAAAACTTTAAGTCCAGAAAGTTCTTTATTAATAATACCAGCTTCAATTAAAGCTGCTGCATTAACAGTTGCTCCATCTTCAAAACGATTTAATGTTTCAACGTTAACGATAGCATATTCTTTACGATTGAAGTTAGTGAATCCACGTTTTGGTAAACGTCTTGCTAATGGTGTTTGACCACCTTCAAAACCTAAGCGAACTCCTCCACCTGATCTTGATTTTTGACCTTTTTGTCCACGACCGCTAGTTTTTCCGTTTCCGCTTCCAGGTCCACGACCAACACGGTTACGTTCTGTGCGAGTTTCGGCTAAATTCATTGTATGTAATTTCATCTGATTTACCTCCTATTACCCGCGAATTTCTTCTGGCTTCTTACCACGAAGCGCAGCAACGCTTTCTACAGTTCTTAAGTTCTGTAATGCATCAACTGTTGCACGAACGACGTTGATTTTTGTACGTGATCCTAAACATTTAGTTAAGATATCAGAGATACCTGCAAGTTCAAGGATTGCACGAGTTGCACCACCAGCGATAACACCAGTACCTTCGATAGCTGGACGCATGTATACAGATCCTGCACCATATCTACCAGTGATTTCGTGAGGGATTGTAGTACCGATTACTGGTACTGTGAAGATGTTTTTCTTAGCATCTTCAACGGCTTTTTTGATTGCATCAGGAACTTCGTTAGCTTTTCCTGTACCAATACCTACACGGCCTTTACGATCTCCAACTACAACTAATGCAGCAAAACGGAAACGACGTCCACCTTTAACTACCTTAGTTACACGGTTGATTGAGATTACTTGTTCTTCAAATTCTTTTTGGTCTCTTTTTGGTTTTCTATCCATTGCCATTGTGCGACCTCCTAAAATTCCAAGCCAGCTTCACGAGCTGCTTCTGCCAAAGCTTGTACACGACCAGTGTAAACATATCCGCCACGGTCAAATACAACCTCTTTAATATTCTTTTCTAGTGCGCGCTTAGCAATTTCAGTTCCTACCAAACGAGCTGCTTCCACGTTTCCACCATTTTCTAATTTCATGTCAACACTTGAAGCACTGACCAATGTGTTTTGGTTAACATCATCAATGATTTGAACATGGATGTGTGCGTTACTTCTGAATACGCATAAACGTGGGCATTCTGGAGTTCCGCTAATTTTTGTACGTACACGTTTGTGACGACGTACACGAGTTTCATTACGTGATACTTTAGTAAACATTTTTGATCTCCTTTCCCACTACTATTTCTTACCTGCTGTTTTACCTTCCTTACGACGGATGATTTCACCAACATAGCGAATACCTTTTCCTTTGTAAGGTTCTGGTCTACGAACAGCACGAACATTTGCTGCAAATTCTCCAACTTCTTGTTTATCGATACCTGCAACTTTGATAGTTGTAGCAGTTGGACAAGTTACTTCTAAGCCTTCTTTAACTGGCATCTCAACTTGGTGAGAATATCCAACGTTTAAAGTTAATACGTTTCCTTTCATTGCTGTACGGAATCCGATACCAACTAATTCTAATTCTTTAGTGAATCCTTCAGATACACCAACTACCATGTTGTGTAACAAAGCACGAGTTGTTCCGTGTAATTGTTTTGTGTGTTTTTCGTCATTTGGACGTTTTACAGTGACAACATTATCTTCTACGTGGATTTCCATCAAAGAAGAGAATGTACGTGTTAAAGAACCCTTAGGTCCTTTAACAGTCACCTCATTCCCAGCAGCTACTTCAACGGTAACTCCTGCAGGAACGGTAATCAGTTTATTCCCGATACGTGACATTACGTTTTATCCTCCTATATATATATTACCAAACGTAAGCAATAACTTCTCCACCTAAGTGGTTCTTTCTTGCTTCTTTGTCAGTCATCATTCCATTGCTTGTAGAAATGATTGCGATACCTAATCCGTTTAATACGCTAGGTAAGTTTTCAACTTTAGCGTAAACACGAAGACCAGGTTTAGAAATACGACGTAAACCGCTGATAACTTTTTCATTGTTAGGTCCGTATTTCAATTCAATGTTCAAAGTTTTCTTAACATCGCCTTCAACGTTGAAGTCTACGATGAAACCTTCGTTTTTCAAAATTTGAGCAATTGCTTTCTTTTCATTGCTCGCTGGCATACTGACAGAGGCATGCTTTTGTTGCAAAGCATTGCGGATTCTAGTCAGCATATCCGCAATAGGATCAGTCATAATCATATGCAATATACCTCCTTACCAACTAGCCTTTTTAACTCCAGGAATTTGACCTTTGTAAGCCAATTCACGGAAGCAAATACGACATAATTTGTACTTTCTTAATACAGAGTGTGGACGACCACAACGTTCACAACGAGTGTACTCACGAACTTTAAATTTTTGAGGACGCTGTTGTTTGTTAATCATTGATTTCTTTGCCATTTAAAAGCTCCTCCTACTTTTTGAAAGGCATACCCATTTGAGTTAATAATGCCTTTGCTTCTTCGTTTGTTTTCGCTGATGTAACGATTACGATGTCCATACCACGAGTACGGTCTACTTTATCGAAATCAATTTCAGGGAAAATGATTTGTTCTTTAATACCTAATGTATAGTTTCCACGACCATCGAAACTAGTATCGCTAACTCCACGGAAGTCACGTACACGAGGTAATGAAATGTTGAATAACTTATCTAAGAATTCATACATTTTTTCTTTACGTAAAGTAACTTTACATCCAATTGGCATACCTTCACGCAATTTGAAGTTCGCAATTGATTTTTTAGCTTTTGTTACAACTGGAGCTTGACCAGTGATAGCTGTCAATTCTTCAACAGCTTCGTCTAATAATTTAGCGTTAGTGATAGCATCACCTACACCAATATTAATAACTACTTTTTCAACGTGAGGTACTTCCATGACAGATTTGTATTCGAAATCTTTCATCATTTGAGGGACAACTACGTTTTTATATTTTTCTTGTAAACGATTCATCTTCTACCCTCCTACTTCACTTCGTTACCGCTCTTCTTGAAGACGCGTGTTTTTACATTTTTACCATCTACAACTTCAACTTTTGTTGTAATACGGCTAGCAACTTTTGCTTTTTCATCATAAAGCATTACATTTGAAACGTGAATTTTAGCTTCTTTTTCAATGATTCCACCATCTGGATTTGCTTGAGTTGGTTTCAAGTGTTTTTTAACCATGTTAACACCTTCAACGATAACTCTGTCTTCCTTAGGGAATACAGCTTTTACTTCACCGATTGTGCCTTTGTAAGCACCTGTAATAACTTTTACTTTATCACCTTTTTTAATTCTCACTTAGACACACCTCCTATAATACTTCTGGCGCAAGAGATACGATCTTCATGAAGTCTTTGTCACGTAATTCACGAGCAACTGGACCGAAGATACGAGTTCCCTTTGGCGTCTTGTCATCTTTAATGATTACACATGCGTTATCATCAAATTTGATGTAAGTTCCGTTTTCACGACGAACACCACGACGTGTACGTACGATTACGGCTTTAACTACATCACCTTTTTTTACGGATCCACCAGGAGTAGCCTGTTTAACAGCACATACAACGACATCACCGATGTTTGCAAATTTTCTTACGCTACCACCTAAACAACGGATAACTAAAACTTCTTTAGCTCCAGTGTTGTCAGCAACGCGCATACGACTTTCGTTTTGAATCATTGCTTTCTCCTCCTAGTATTAACCACGAGCCTTTTCAACGATTTCAACTAAACGGAAACGTTTTGTAGCAGATAATGGACGAGTTTCCATAATTACTACTTTATCTCCGATACGTGCTTCGTTGTTTTCATCGTGAGCTTTAAATTTCTTAGAATATTTAACACGTTTACCATATAATGGGTGTGTTTTTTTAGTTTCTACCATAACTGTGATAGTTTTGTCCATTTTATCAGACACAACTGTACCACGGTATACTTTACGAGCGTTTCTTTCCATAGATACGTCCTCCCTACTCTTGGCCAGCGTTTTCACGCTCTGTCAATACAGTTTTAATACGAGCAATTGTTTTCTTAACAGTTTTTAAACGAGCTGTATTTTCTAACTGTCCTGTGGCTTGCTGGAAACGAAGGTTAAAAAGTTCATCTTTAAGCGTATCGATTTCCTGAAGAAGCTCTTCATTTGTTTTTTCGCGGATTTCTTTAGCTAACATTACTTCACTTCTCCTTTTCTAGCAAAACGAGTCTTAACTGGTAATTTGTGAGCAGCAAGACGTAAAGCTTCACGAGCTACTTCTTCACTTACTCCACCAACTTCGAACATTACACGTCCTGGTTGAACTACTGCTACCCATCCTTCAGGAGCACCTTTACCAGAACCCATACGAACCTCTAGAGGTTTTTTAGTACGTGCCATGTGAGGGAAAATACGAATCCAAACATTTCCTCCACGTTTCATATAACGTGTCATAGCAATACGGGCTGCTTCAATTTGACGGTTACTTACATAGTTTCCTGATTCAGCAACCAATCCATATTCACCAAAGTCAATAGTACGACCTGCTTTTGAACGACCTTCGTAGCTCAAACGGTGAGGACGACGATACTTTGTACGTTTAGGCATTAACATTATTCGTTACCTCCTTTTTCTGCAGGTGCTGCAGCTTTAGCAGCATCTTTAGGGGCACGGTTTGAACGAGCATCTGGACGACGACGTCCTTTTCCTTTACGCATTGGGCGTTGTTTTGGAGCTTCTGGTTCTTTAACCATTTCACCAGGTAATACTTCACCACGGCAGATCCAAACTTTTACACCTAAACGACCATATTGAGTCGCTGCTTCTTCCCAAGCATAGTCAATATCACTACGAAGTGTATGTAAAGGAACAACTCCTTCTGAATATCCTTCAGTACGTGCCATATCAGCTCCACCAAGACGTCCAGATACAGCAGTTTTGATACCTTTTGCACCAGCACGCATAGTGTTTTGAATAGCTTTTTTCTGAGTTGCACGGAAAGATTTACGTCCTTCCAATTCGTTAGCAATCCAACGAGCTACTAAACGAGCATCTAAGTTAGGATTAGCAACTTCTACAACGTTAATTTGTACGTTCTTTGCAGAAGCGATTTTTGAAACTTGTTTTTTCAATCCTTCGATTGATTTTCCATCTTGACCGATTACTACACCAGGGTGAGCAGTACGGATGATAACTGTCATACGACCCTTAGTACGTTCGATTTCGATACGAGAGATTTGAGGGTCTGCCTTACGTTTGTCGACAGCTTCGTTTGATAATTTAGCGTAGTATGCTTCAACCAATTCACGAATCTTAACATCTTCCATTAATAATGTTCCAAATTCTTTATCGTCAGCGTACCATCTTGATTGCCAGTCACGAATGACTCCGACACGCATTCCAATTGGACTTACTTTCTGTCCCATAGCTTACCTCCTACTCTTTTTCAGCCACTACAACTGTAATGTGGCTTGTACGTTTGTGAATAGCACTCGCACTACCTTTCGCACGAGGCATGAAGCGTTTCAAAGTAATTCCTTCGTCAGCCCAGCAAGCCTTCACATATAACTTGCTTTCATCTAAATCGTTATTGTTAACTGCGTTAGCAACAGCTGAGTGTAATACTTTACCAACAAGGTATCCACCTTTGTTAGGTAAGAATTTCAAAATAGCAGCTGCTTCTTCTACGTCTTTTCCACGGATCAAGTCTAAGACTAGTCTTGCTTTACGAGGTTGAATACGTAGAGTTTTTGCGGTAGCTTTTACTTCCATTTCTTCTCCTCCTACTATCTAGATTTCTTATCATCTGATCCATGACCAGTGTATTTACGTGTTGGAACGAATTCTCCTAATTTGTGTCCAACCATGTCTTCTGTTACATAAACAGGAACATGTTCCTTACCGTTATAAACGGCAAATGTGTGTTCAACAAATTGAGGGAAGATTGTAGAACGACGGCTCCAAGTTTTAATAACTTCTTTTTTTTCGGCTTCGTTTAATGCAACAACCTTTTTCATCAAATGGTCATCACAGAAAGGTCCTTTTTTCAAACTACGACTCATTGTATCTTACCTCCTTGCCTACTTACCATTACGACGACGTACAATTAATTTTGTACTAGCCTTCTTGTTACGACGAGTTTTAACACCCAATGCTTTTTTACCCCAAGGAGTCATTGGTGATTTACGTCCGATAGGAGTACGTCCTTCACCACCACCATGAGGGTGATCATTAGGGTTCATTACAGAACCACGAACAGTTGGGCGAATACCTCTCCAACGGTTACGTCCTGCTTTACCATAGTTAACTAAGCTGTAATCTTCATTACCAACTGTACCTACAGTAGCACGGCAATTAGCCAACACTTTACGAACTTCACCAGAAGCTAAACGTAAAGTTACATATTTTTCTTCAATACCTAAGATCTGAGCTGAACATCCAGCACTACGAGCCATCTGTCCACCTTTACCAGGTTTCAATTCAACGTTGTGAATGAATGTACCTTCAGGCATGTTTCTCATTTCGCAGCAGTTACCAATTTTGATATCTGTTTCTGCTCCTGATACAACTGTCATACCAACCTTCAAATCTTTTGGAGCGATGATATAACGTTTTTCACCGTCAGCATAGTTTAACAATGCAATGTTTGCTGAACGGTTTGGATCGTATTCGATTGTAGCAACACGTGCAGGCACGTTGTCTTTGTTACGTTTGAAATCGATGATACGGTAAGTTCTTTTGTGACCAGAACCTTGGTGACGTGTAGTAATACGTCCTGTGTTGTTTCTTCCACCTTTAGATTTCAATGGAGCTAACAAACTTTTTTCTGGTTTAGATGATGTGATTTCATCTTTAGCCAAAGTTGTCATTCCACGACGTCCAGGTGTCATTGGTTTATACTTCTTAATTGGCATAAACTTAATTTTCCTCCTTATCGCAATATTTATTCAGGAAATAGCGTCTTCTCCCTGATTATTCTTCAGAACCGAACAATTCGATTGTTTGTCCTTCTTTAATTTTTACAATAGCTTTGTGTACAGCGCTTGTTTTTCCAACATAACGACCTACACGTTTTGTTTTTGGTTTGCAATTCATTGTATTTACTTTTACAACTTCTACATTGAATGCAGCTTCAACAGCTTTAGCAATTTCGATTTTGCTAACACCCTTAACTACTTCAAAAGTTACTTTGTTATCTTCAGCCATCATCTTCATAGTTGCTTCAGTGATGATTGGGCGGATAATTACGTCTCTGTAATCTTTCATTATGCCAATGCCTCCTCAACTTGTTTTACGGCAGCGCTTGTCATAACAACTTTGTTTGCATTTACTAAATCATAAGTGTTGATTGCAGAAGCAGACATTACTGTAGCTCCAGCAATATTACGTGCTGATAAGTAAACGTTTGTTGCATCTTCGCTATCTGCAACAACAAACAATGTTTTCTTAGGCGCTTGGATAGCTTCAATAATTGAAACAAATGTTTTTGTTTTTGGTTCAGCAATTTCAAATTTATCCAAAACGCTGAATGCTGTTTCTTGAACTTTTTCGCTCAATGCAGATTTAACTGCTAAACGGCGAACTTTTTTGTTAATGCGGTATGCATAGTTACGTGGAGTAGCTCCGAATACAGTTCCACCGCCTCTAAATTGAGTAGCACGGATAGAACCTTGACGAGCACGTCCTGTACCTTTTTGACGGTAAGGCTTGCGTCCACCACCAGAAACTTCGCTACGACCCTTAGTGTCAGCAGTTCCTTGACGACGGCTTGCCATTTGCATTACTAATGCATCATACATAGCCTGTTGGTGTGGTTCAATTCCGAAAACAGCGTCGTTCAATTCGATTGAACCAACAACTGCACCAGCTTGGTTAATTACGTCGATAGTAGCCATTATTGAACCTCCTTATTTGCAGTATAGTCAACTAAAGTAACAGGTTCTTTATCTCCCTTGCTAGTTTTAGCAGTACGTACCATTACGCAACCTTTTCTAGGTCCAGGAACGTTACCTTTAATTAACATATAGTTGTTTTCTGTATCAACTTTAATAACTGTCAAGTTTTGGTTTGTAGTAGTATATCCACCTTCTTGACCAGCCATGATAGTACCCTTCATAATACGTCCTTGACGTGAAGTAATACCGTTTGTAGCTAATGAACCGATGTGACGAATGTTCTTAGATCCACCGTGAGTCTTTGGACCTTGGTGAGCATTGTTACGAACGATTGTACCATTGTAACCTTTACCTTTACTTGTACCGATTACATCTACTGTTTCTCCTGCAGCAAAGATATCAACGTTAACTAAATCTCCAACGTTTACGTCCATGTCACAGTCGCGCACTTCCTTAATGAAACGCTTTGGACTTGTATTTGCTTTTTTACAGTGTCCGATGTTTGCTTTAGTTGTGCGTTTTTCTTTGATTTCTTCAAATCCTAATTGAACTGCGTTGTAACCATCTGTTTCAACTGTTTTCTTTTGTAAAACAACGTTTGGTGTTACTTCAACTACAGTTACCGGAATCAATACACCATCTTCAGTGAAGACTTGTGTCATTCCTAATTTTCTTCCTAATAGTCCTTTCATCATTGACACCTCCATTAAAGTTTAATTTCGATGTCGACACCGCTAGGAAGTTCAAGTCTTTGTAAAGAATCAATCGTTTCCTTGTTTGGTGCAACAATCTCAATCAAACGCTTGTGCGTACGAATTTCAAATTGTTCACGTGAATCTTTGTATTTGTGAACCGCACGAAGAATTGTTACTACCTGTTTTTCAGTAGGTAATGGAACTGGTCCTACAACCTTTTTAGCTCCGTGTTTTGTCGCAGCTTCGACAATTTTCTTTGCACTATCATCTAAGATTCTGTGCTCATACGCCTTTAAGCGAATTCTCATAGTATTTTTTGCCATGTTTAACTCCTTTCGTTTATTCTAGATAAACATGCTCCATACGAATTACCTGGCCACACCCATGACAACGGTTCTCAGTGGGTCAGCAACCTCGCACTTCATCGCAAGCTCTTGTATTCTAACACATATATTTCATGCATTCAACCCCTAAATTAAAAAAATTTAATAATTCTTTTAAAGCCCTTATTTATCGTGTTTTAACACGTTTTATTTTTTATTTTTTTAACTGTTTCCAAAAAAGAACTGTGACAACTGATTTCAGTGGGTCACAAATATTGTTTTAAACAATAAAAATACACCTATTTTTTCAAAACATGTAAAAAAGCATCTGTTTTTAATCAACAGACGCTAACCAATCCTCTAAATTGTGACAATATGTATCATGATCATCCACAAAACACATATGACGACATCCTGGCATTAAATGCCATTTTGCATTTTTGATTCCATCATACATAGTTTTGGCAACTAATGGTGTACATAAATCATTCGTTCCGCTTATTATTAGTGCCGGAACTTGAATTTCGTTCAATCGATTTGTATACTCAAAATCCTTCAAAGTTCCAAGCGGAGTATATTCATTAGGTCCCCAGCCAATTAAATAGGCACGAGCCCCAGCTTTCTTTTCTCTTTTAACGCATTCTGGCGTATTTTCATCAAATGGCCCTGCACAATGAAGCTGCATATAATGCTCATTAGCCAATTGATATTGATCAGATTCATAGTCTTCACTTAAAATTGCTTGTTGCTCATCATCCGACATAAATGAAATCATACGATGCTGCTCTTTAGCCCATAGTGAAGCTGAAGATAATGTACTCGAAAGAATTAAAGACTTCAATCTCACACTTTTCTTTTCAATCGCATAGGCAATGGCTAACATACCACCCCAGGATTGTCCCAACAAATGACAAGATTCAATATTTAAATACTCCATCAACGCAACAAGCTCTTCCATCCACGTATCTTGATTCCACAATTCATCATGACCTTCTACAAATGATTTACCACAACCAAGTTGATCGTACATAATCACTTTTCTTCCCGTCTTAGCAATACAATCCAACACTTCAAAATAATTATGTGTTGATCCTGGTCCTCCATGTAAACAAATCAATGGAGTTTTATCTCCTCCATCCACAATTCGATAGTATGTTTTAAAGCCCTTAAACGGCATATATCCATCATTTATTTCCATTTTAACCACCATTCACTTATTCCATCATTATATTCACTGCAACAATCTATCCAATATTCCTTATTAACACGAATTGTATCCGGTGTGCTCCACATACACTTACATATGAAAAAGTATTCAAAGAAATCACTTAAGTATTCATCCTTACAACCATTTTCCATAGTTAAAGCATCTTCTCTCAACAAAAAATCGTTTAAATAAAAATCTACATTTCCATAATGACGCTTTATTATTTTATCAACAAATCCCTTTTTTGAAAGTTCATCTACAAATCCTTCAATATACTTTGTGTTAATTTTGCGAATTTCATCGCATTACTTTTCGATTTTTTCAAAATCTATCATATCATTTCTTTTGTAGATATATATTCATATCCACATCTCCTTCTATTCCATTCACTTGACCTTTATTTGAATATTGCCACATATCAAATTTATCCTCCATCGGACAACTTATTGAATAACTTGCTAGCCAAACCGGATATTTTGATATTCTTTCAAAATCATAATTTTGATATAACCAAGTCATATTTCCATATATCATCGGTTGATATCCAGCTTCTTTGATCTTTTTACAAAACCGTAGAGCCAGCTTCGTTCTTTGTTCTAGAGACAAATCATCAATTCTTCCACCCTGATCAAATTCTTCCATATCATAAACAACTGGCATTTGAATCTTATATCCCTTAATTTTATTCAACACTAAATCTACTTCTTCATCAATCTCTTCAGCCGAAATTGCACTCGAGAAAAAATAAGCACCTACCTTAAGATGATTCTGAATAGCTTGTTGAATATTTGTATTAAAATATTCATCTTCATGTAAGATTCCCTCTTGGGCACCACGATACCCTATTCTTAACATCGCAAACTCAATCCCATCCGCCTTTACAGCTGCCCAGTCAACAGCTCCATTATGACTTGATACATCAATTCCAGTGGATACCTTATACAAAGAATCTTTATATGTCATTAATCCATTTTCCAAAGAAAATAAATTTAAATCATAATAGCTCTTTTCTTCTATTACCGATTCTTCTTGTGTAAACAACATGTAAATCACATAAACACTACCACTCACAATTAAA
Organism: Holdemanella sp. MSK.7.32; assembly: GCF_024460475.1. Classification (GTDB taxonomy): domain Bacteria; phylum Bacillota_I; class Bacilli_A; order Erysipelotrichales; family Erysipelotrichaceae; genus Holdemanella. The sequence continues at coordinate 13,430 of NZ_JANFYN010000038.1, forward strand.
ATAGGAATCAATATAAGAATTAAAATTCTACTTAATTTAACTTTTCTTCTCATACCCCAATGACCTTAAGAATTTCTAAGTTTGCATTTCTTGACATTATAGGACTTTCAATCAAACCACTCTCTATACAAGTACACGCATGTTCGATTTCACCAGTAAAATCCGATTTCTGTTCTACCACAATCTTTTTATCATTCATTACAAGTTCTGTATTCTTCCAAAAATTCTTACAAGTAACGCTACCCTTTGTACCATATATATGAGCTGTATTTTCCATATCCACATCCCAACTTGTTGCGATATGTGCCACGCACCCATTTTCATATTCAATCAAAGCTTCATCCTGAAATCGAGATACTTTCAATATTGAGCTATTCGCCATTCTATTTGCATAACAAATAGGGTAAACCCCAATATCAAACATACATCCAGATCCTGGCTGGTTAAAATGCCAGTCTGAAATTGTTTCTGTCAGTTTTGTTGCATATTGAGCATCCATTGATTTTATTTCACCAATTTCTTCATTTGAAATCATTTCAAATAATTTTTGATTTAATGGTGTGAAAACCGTTTTATGGGCTTCCATTAAAAAGCAGTTTTGTTGGTGTGCATAATCAAAGCATGCATGTAATTCTTCACTAGATACACACATTGGTTTTTCGCAAACTACATGTTTATGATTTGCCAAAGCCATGTGTATATGTTTAGCATGTAAATAATTTGGCGTACAAATATATACCATATCTAAATTTACATCCTTCAACATCTCCTCATAGCTATCGTAAGCTTTTTTTGCCCCATACTCCTCTTTAAAAGCATCCGCTTTTTCTATACTAGAAGAACACACTGCATATAGATTCGCATTACGCGAAAACAAAACACCTTGTATTACGCGACGGCTAATACCACCTAAGCCATAAACTCCAATTTGTACCATTCTATTCACCTTCTTTTTAAGATTACTTTAAGCTCTTTTCCTTATTGTATATATAGAAATAAGCAGTTACCTCATTTACTCACTATACTTATCTCTTCCTGCCTATTTCTTTTATATATGAAGAATGTCCATGGAATTACTCCATGGACATCTTATTGTATGCGGTTTTTGCCATTTGCGCATATCCCTCATCACTTGGATGTAAGTGATCTCCACTATCAAATGCATCTTGCATTTTATGTCCATCGCAAATATCTTTATCAAAATCAATTACGCCATCAATTTCATCCGTTGTACGAATCCATTCATTGACTTCATTACGCAAGTTCTCTCTAAAATATGCATAAGTACGCCAGCCTTCAATCGGAATCAACGTCCCAATATAGACTTTCATTCCTAATGATTTCGCGTGCTTTACATATTTTCTTAAGCCCTCAATCAATTCCTGACTTGACGGAAGATCTTGCCATGGTCTAAATTCATTCTTTTCAACACCGACTGGATGAATAATATCATTTATTCCTTGCAGAATAATTAAAGTATCACTCCCAGCCACATGCATCTCGTGACCAAATCGATAATCTCCTTTTAATCCATATGCTTCATACTGTATACAAGAATATTGTCTTAAAATACGTGTACCACTAACGGCTTTTCGAACCACAGACACTTTTTTATTATTTTCCCACATTAACTTCTGTAAATAATCAGGCCAATCCTGCGAAGTAATAGAATCACCATAACAAGTAATAACTTTATATTCTGCTTCTGTCAAAACAGCCACTTCGCTTAAGAAAAACACCCATGGCGTCTTCATGCTTGAAGCATGATCCATAATACCTGCATGAGAAAAATCACCTTCTCCAAAATAACCCGTACTTAATGGTCCTTGTGTATATACGCCACAACGTAAATGGGTGAATTCTTTTAAATAGAAACTAATTGCAATAGTTTCTTGTTCATGCACTTTAAAATCTAATGGATCACTATAACATTGTTCTCCCACATCAAGATGAAGTCCTTTTGAACCATTAAAAGTAATATCCACAATGGATGTTGGATCTAAATCACGTCCACTAATAACTCGTCCAATTGTGATTGAATCAAAGACCACGCCTTCTTTTCCTGTAAAGTTATCTAAACAGATACGCACCTTGTCTCCTTCAAATGTAGATTTCATAGGATAGCGTAATGTAATATTTTTAGCATATTGACTTGGTTTATGTGTAACAATCGACATTGCCTGTCCATATATTGCTTTATATTCTTTTTCCATAGTTAACCTCCAAATTATTTATTATCTATTTCTACATCATTAACACTTATGTTTTTATCCACAAATAATCATACATGAAACGTTGCAAAAATCCAAACATATACCTTATTATATTAAAGAAGTCGAGGAAATAATGCATGAGTAAATTAGAAAATTATTACGGTAAATTTTGTGAAGATAAAAGATTACTATCAAGACACGGTCAAGTAGAATATACAACAAGCATGAAATACATCCATAAATATTTAAAGTCTGAAGATCGCATATTGGATATTGGAGCCGGAACCGGCAGGTATAGCGTTGCCTTAAGTAATGAAGGATATCAAGTCGATGCGATTGAACTTGTTAAATATAATCTTGGTGTTTTAAAAGCTAAAAAAAGCAATGTGAAAGCCTATCAAGGAACTGCTTTAGATTTATCAAGATATCAAGATAACACATTTGACATCACCCTACTATTTGGTCCCATGTACCATTTATTTAGTTATGAAGATAAATTAAAAGCATTATCCGAAGCTAAACGCGTTACAAAAAAAGATGGAATTATTTTTGTAGCTTACGTTATGAATGAATATAGCGTTCTTGTTCATGGTTTTAGAGATGGACATATCAAAGAATCATTAGCAGCAAAAAAACTCGATGAAACATTTCAAACACAAACAAATATAGATGATTTATATAGTTACATTCGTCTAGATACAATCAATCAATTAAATGAAGATGTTGGTTTAGAACGAATCCAAATTATTGCCGCTGATGGCCCAAGTGATTATATGCGCCCAATTTTAAATAAGATGGATGATGAAACATTTGAATTGTTCATCAAATATCATCTTGCCACTTGTGAAAGACAAGAGCTAATTGGTGCAAGTTCACATACAATAGATATACTAAAAAAATAATGTCACTTTTGTGGCATTATTTTCATATTATATATTCCATTGTTAAAACGATTAAACAACATGCAATGGATACTTGAAATAAGCCTTTATCTTTCCAAGCCAACATAATTCCAACTATTAGCGCTGCAAGTCCTGCTAACTGAGAATTAGTTTCATATAATATAGTAGGAAAAGTCATCACAGCCAAAGTCACATACGGAACATAATATAGAAATGACTGAACATATATATTGGTAATAGGTTTATTAAAAAGCGTTAACGGCAAGACACGAATCAAATATGTGACAACCGCCATTGTAGCTACATACATCATTGGATTAGACATTTTCTTCCTTCTTTCTAGGTTTTATAATGGCCGCTGCCATTGAAATTATGATTGTTAATAAAATGGTTCTTGTTCCACCTGAGATTGGCACATCCTTACAAATGTAACTCAATAAGAAGCTTATAATAATGAGTAGTCCAATCACACGATCTTTTTTTGCCTGAGGAATAATAATAGCCAAAAACATACCGTATAACGCAACACTTAAACTCGCTACAATTTTTGTAGGAAGACTATTTCCGGCCATAATTCCTAACGCAGTTCCGAATGCCCAACATGGAAGTGCCACCAAATATGTACCATATATATATTTATGATTCACTTTCCCTTCGTGATTGATTGCCAAGCCAAATAATTCATCTGTTAAATCAAAACCAATACACATCCTGTGAAGCAGATTCGTTTTTTCTTCGATTTTTTGGCTTAGCGCAAAGCTCATTAAGAAATAGCGAGCATTACTGACTAAAGTCATGATAACCATCTGAATGAAAGTACCATGAGTACTAATCATTAAAAAGACCGCATATTCTCCTGCCGATGCATTTATGAATAGGCTAGTCAAAAAGCCTTGTATCGGTGATAAACCTACATTTTTTGCGATGATTCCAAGTGAAAAGGAAACTGCAAAGTATCCTAGTCCAACTGGAATACTATCTTTGATTCCTTTTTTAAACTCCATAATCTCACTCCCATTTTTTTGCATTATAAGGACTGTATTGTTATTTGTAAATCAAATATTTATAATACTTCCATAAGGAAATGTGATAGATATGAATCTAACAAAATATGATATTTTTTTCAAAGTATTAGAAACAAAAACAATTAGTCAAGCTGCTAAAGATCTTGGCTATTCACAAAGTGCAGTTTCTCAAACAATAAAATCTTTAGAAGAAGAATTAGAAACCACTTTATTCATTCGACAAAAAAGTGGTGTCATTCTTAGTAAAGATGGACTTGCATATCTTCCCTATTTAAAATCTGTTCAGGCAAGTCTTGATAATCTTCGTACTAAAAAGCAGGAAATGAAAGGGTTGGACCAAGTCACATTAAGAATTGGTACATTCACAAGTGTATCTCGACATCTTTTGCCTTCATTAATGGAAGAATTCATTGAAATGTATCCAAACATACAATTTGAACTGTATCAAAGTGAATATACAAATATTGAACAACAATTATTAGAAGGAAGTCTTGATTTAGGATTCACTTGTATTGATGCCATCCATCGAGTTCAATATCAAGAATTGTATTATGATGAAATGTTTGCATTGGTGCCACAAAGTCATGTGTTAGCTAATTATGAAGTATTAAGTATGAAACAAATCGCAAAATATCCTTTTATTCAATTGGATGAGTGAGAATATTCTTTACCAATAAAAACATTTCAAAATCTAGGATTACACGTACAGATTAAACACAAAGTATATGATGACTTTACTATTTTAGCTATGATTCGTCAGAACTTAGGTATTTCCATACTTTATCAAAATGCTTTAAGTGATTATGACGATTTGTGTTTGATTCCAATACAAGAAAATCTATTCCGTCATGTTGGCATTGCCTATAATAATTACGATACTTTATCTTATGCAGGTAAGACATTTCTAGATTTCATTCTTAGAAAGACACCAGAAATTCTTAAAAATAAGGATAGTTTTCATATTATATAGATTTAACATAATTTTTATACTGTTAAGGTTGACTCACTTACTAATTTATATTATTCTTTTCACGTACATAAAGATATACGGTAGGTGAGGTTACCGCAGGGATTTGGATTTCCTAAGATTACTGCCGCAAAGTTGTGGAGACACGACTCGTTGGTCAGCAGGCTAAGTCGCAAAGGCTTGGCTTAATGTAATTAATATGCCCTGTGATACTAAAGCTTGAACGGTGATACTTAGGTTAATGACGTCATTGTTTAGGCAATGGCGTTTTCTTTATATAAGGAGGTGAGGCTTGTATGTGTACGGATCCGGATGGGAATAGTTTGAATTATTTAAAGAAAGCAGAGGTACATAATTATGATGAACAAAGAAGAATTCATTCAATTACTACAAGACAAAAAATACAAAACTGCACAAAATATACTTTCCGAAATGAACGATATGGATACAGCTGCCTTTTTAGAAGAGTTAGATGCGAAAGAATGTGCTTTGGCATTCCGTTTAATTTCTAAAGAAAAAGCTGCCAATGTATTCTCATGCATGAGTTCGAAGATGCAGACATATCTGGTAGACATGTTTTCAGAAACTGAATTAAAAGAACTATTAGATGATCTTTATATGGATGATACAGTAGATATGTTAGAGGATCTACCGGCAAACTTAGTAACGCGTATTTTGAAAAACTTAGATTCAAATAAGCGTTCAACCATCAACAAACTTTTAAAATATCCTGAAGACAGTGCCGGTTCCATCATGACAACTGAATATGTCACATTGAAAAAAACAATGACTGTAAAACAGGCCATGAACCATATTAAAGAGATTGGTATCCATAAGGAGACAATTTATACTTGTTATGTCACTGAAAATAAAAGATTGATGGGTATTGTGACAGCTAAAAGCTTAATGACGAGTGATGATGATGAAAATATCACAAATCTAATGAATACGAACATTATTTCTGTACACACTCATACAGATCAGGAGCAGGTTGCTCACTTATTTAGAAAATATGACTTGATTGCGATGCCCGTACTTGATAGTGATGGATGTCTTGTCGGTATTGTTACATTTGACGATGCCATGGATGTTATGGTTGATGAAACCAACGAAGATATTTCTCGTATGGCTGCCATGGAACCCAATGAAAAAACATATTTTGAAACTACGGTTTGGCAACAGGCAAAACACCGTATTTTATGGTTACTCGTTTTGATGTTTTCTGCCACAATCACCGGAAGCATTATTACTCGATATGAAAATGCCTTTAGCGCTGTACCATTACTTGTATCCTTTATTCCAATGTTGATGGATACAGGTGGAAACTGTGGATCACAGAGTTCAACTTTGATTATTCGTGGTTTAGCTTTGGGAGAAATTCATTTTAAAGAAATTTTTAAAGTTATGTTTAAAGAATTTAGAATTTCACTTGTTGTTGGATTTATTTTAGCTGCAGCTAATGGTTTACGTATTTTCATTCAATACCAAAACTTTAATATCGCAATCGTTGTTGCTCTTTCATTAATGGTTGTCGTCATTATCGCCAAATTAATTGGTTGTATTCTTCCATTATTTGCAAATAAGATTGGTGTAGATCCAGCTATTATGGCCAGTCCATTAATCACAACAATTGTGGATACTTGCTCTATTCTAGTTTATTTCAATATTGCAGTACATGTTTTTAATATCGTAGTTTAAGAGATGAGAAATCATCTCTTTTTTCATAGCACGAAAAAAAGAACCTCAATTGAGATTCTTTTATCGAAAAATATAATTATTTAAATTAGATATCCATATCTTTTTGAGCAGCAGTTACAATTGCCATCTTGTAGATTTCGTCTGAAGTACATCCACGAGATAAGTCATTGATTGGTGCGTTCAATCCTTGTAAGATTGGTCCAACTGCTTCATATCCACCTAAACGAGCAGCAATCTTGTATCCAATATTTCCACTTGACAAGTTAGGGAAGATAAAAGTATTTGCATGTCCAGCAACTTTTGAATTAGGAGCTTTTAAACGAGCAACTTCTTCACTTACTGCACAGTCAAATTGCATTTCTCCATCAATATCGAAATCAGCAATACGACGCAAACGATCACTTGCTTCAGTCATCTTAGCAACACATTCGCCTTTTGCACTACCCATTGTTGAATATGATAATAATGCAACTTTTGGTTCTACACCAAATTGACGAGCTGACTTAGCTGTTTGCATTGTGATTTCTACTAAATCATCTGTGTTAGGGTTGATGTTAATTGAGCAGTCACCCATAATCAATTGAGATTCTTCTTTAATTAAAATGAAGCAAGAAGAAACTAATTTGTTTCCTGGAGCTGCTTTTACTAATTGTAATGCAGGACGTACAGTATCCGCTGTAGAATATGTAGCACCACCTAATAATCCATCAGCATATCCCATTTGAACTAACATAGTTCCAAAATAGTTTGTGCTCTTCAATGCTTTACGAACTTTTTCTTCGTCCATTTTACCACGACGTAACTCAACCATTTTACGAACCATTTCATCCATATGTTCGAAATTATTTGGATCGATTTGTTCGATTCCTTCAACATTTAAACTGTTCTTTTGTGCACAACCAGCGATTTCTTCTGGAGTTCCTAATAATACTGGACAAACAACATCATTATTTTTCAAATCAATAGCTGCCTTTTGTACACGTGGATCCCAACCTTCGGTAAATACGATTCGTACTCCCTTTCCTTGGACCTTTTTTTCTAATTCATCAATAATCATAACTTTAACTACCTCTTTTCTATCAAAGTATAGTCCAAAAATGCTTTATTTACCACAAAAACAATGTGAACTTTTTCTCATAGTTTATTCATAAAATGTGTGTACGTTAAACAACATATTGTTCATATTATATATACATTATGTATAAAATGTAATTATTTTACACACAAATGTAAAATAATGTAAATTATGCTTGCATTTTTCATTGTAAAGTTTTACACTAGTGACATCACAAGAAGGGATAGGTGCAAATTATGAAAACAAGTCACTATTTAAAAAAGGCCGGTGCCGTATGTATGGCAGCTGCAATGATGACTGGTTGTGCTAGTGGATCATCTGGTGCAAATGGTAAAACGTTGACAGTGGGCTTAAACACAGGTTTCAATGGAATTTTCTCTCCATTGTATTATCAAACTGTATATGATGATTACGTTATTGAAATGGTTTATCAAAGTATGTTGAGCTATGATCGTGATAATCAATTACAACCAGTACTTGCGACTGAACAACCAACTATTAGTGAGGATGGATCAACATTAACATTCAAATTGAAAAAAGGAGTGAAATTCTCTGATGGTTCTAAATTGGATGCAGATGATGTTGTATTGACATTTACAGCTATGGCTGACCCAAGCTATACTGGTCGTTTCTCAACATACGTTGATTACTTAGAAGGTTATAAAGAATATCACGATGGAGATGCCGAAACTCTAAGCGGTGTTGAAAAAATCGATGATTATACAGTTGCTTTCCACTTGGCAACACCAAGAATCGATGCCATCAGCCAAGTTGGTACATTCCCAATCATCTCTAATTCACAATTCAAGAAATACAAAAAAGGTGATACAAAGATGTTTGAAGACAAGGCTAGTGAACCAATTGGTACTGGACCATATGTATTGAAAAACTTCCAAAAAGATTCAGCTGCCACATTTGTTAAGAATGATAAATTTAAAGCTAAAGATGGAGAATATCAAATTGATAACGTTGTAATGAAGATTTGTGATACTTCAACAGAACTTCAAGAACTTCAAAAAGGAACTGTTGATTTATTACCACAAGCTGATAATGCCGACAAAGTTGGTACAGCTAGTTTAGATAAGAACTTAACTTACAACAACTACGCATCAAGCTCAATGCAATACTTTATTTACAACTGTGAAGCTGGAGCCACTGCAGATCCTGCTGTACGTCAAGCATTAACTTATGCGATTGACCGTCAATCATTTGTTGATAGCTACTACTCATTCTCTAAAGGAAGTAAGGATGTTAAGAAAACTCAACCTGGTTTCGTTCCAGTATTAATGGCTAACCCAATTTCATCACAATTAGGTGATATCATTACTGGTAAAGAAAAAGATGACAACATGACTTACTATGATTATGATATCGAAAAAGCTAAACAAATCTTAGATGATGCTGGATGGACTGTTGGAAGTGATGGAAAACGTGAAAAAGATGGACAGAAATTAACTGTTCGTATGGTTTCTACAAAAGGTAAAGATCAATTAGATACAATGCTTCCAATGCTAGAAAAAGCTTGGGGCGAAGAACTTGGCGTTGATTTCAAAACAAACTTAAGTGAATTCAACACAATGGTTGCGACTGTTCAAGGTGATGATACAGTTAACGATTGGGAAGTATCTTACATGGGATGGCAATTTGGTTCAGGTGATGACACTGGTATTAACTTATTATGCCAAACTGGTCAAACAGATAATACAGCTCGTTTATCAGATCCTGATTTAGATGCATTATTAGATACTGCATTGCACACAACTGATCAAGCTGCAAGTACTGCTGCTTATAAAGAAGTTTACGAAAAAGTTTCTGCTTTATGTCCATATGTAGCAATCAATGGTTTAAGCTACTATGATCTATACAACAAAAAGATCAAAAACTTAGATACAGCTGCATTGTATGACTTCGTTAAAGCGTTAGACAAAGCTACAATCGAATAACAATAAAAACCACGCTTAAAAGGCGTGGTTTTCTCTGCGGCTATAAGCCTTTACTACCAGCTCGCGTCTCAAGGCGCTGCTTTCACTTCGTTCAAGCTATCGCTTTTGACT
>NZ_JANFYN010000039.1 GCF_024460475.1 Holdemanella sp. MSK.7.32
TGAATATACAAATCCACATTCACATATTCAATTTTACAAATTAACAACACCGTCTACAACCACGGTTATTAAAGGTTGAAAGAAAGGAGAAGTATGTTGTAAATGACCAGCTAGATGGGTCATTTACAATATACCAGGGATAAAATGGGCAATTATATGGTGATAGGTATTGTGCTTGTTTTCGTGGTATTGATGTCAATACTTCCAAAACCAGTTTATAATGCGATTACGCGTGCTTTTTCAATGCATAAAAATGGAATTCGTAGAATTCAGAAGTATCGTACGACAACCGATTCCATTGGAAATCTAATGTTGGGTATATCGATCGTTTTCTGTATCTTCTATTGTTTCATTCCGTTCTATTCATTTTTATATGGTATATTTTTTATTGTGAGCTACTTATGTCTTTTGGCACAGGCAAATCGTGTTACCACAAAGAAGCCTAAACAAATCGCAAAAACCGTTATCTTTTTGACGAATTTATTTGCGGGTGTCAGCTTTCTAGGTGCACTTGGCTTTTTAAATGGGCATGCATCGGTGGCTGTAATCAATCAGTTCATGATTGATTTTCATGCGCATAAGGTATTCAACATCTTATACCTTCTACAAAATCGTACTTGGATGTATTGGTTGTTTCAAGGTGCATTGTTTATGTTTCCACTCTTTATTATGTGGTCACACTTTAAATATATGCGATTGGAGAATAGTGTCAAAGCGGTTTATTTTGTGACATATATTATTAAGATGTTATTTTTGATTATGATTGTGTTATGTTTTTCTTGTGAGGCATTTGATTTCTTGGATATGGTATACCAGGTGGATGCACTTAAGAAATTGGCATAGAGGAAAGAAGGATTTAAAAAATGATTACTCAAAGAATTTCAAAATTGCGTGAGAAGATGGTGGAGAATAATGTACAGGCATATATTATTCCTACGTCTGACTTTCATGAAACAGAATATGTTTGCGAATATTTCGCATGTCGTAAATATATGTCTGGATTCACTGGAAGTGCAGGTGTCTTAGTTGTATTACTGGATAAGGCTGCACTATGGACAGATGGTCGTTATTTTATTCAGGCGGCAAATCAATTGGAAGGTACAGGCATTGATTTAATGAGAATGGGTCAGCCTGGAGTTCCTGAATTGGATGCGTATATTGTTGAAAATCTAAAAGAAAACGACACCGTTGGATTTGATGGTCGTGTTATGAATACAAAGGATGCCTTGGCATATAAATCTGTATTTGATTTGGCACACTTACATATGAATGTAAATCTAGATTTAGTAAATGACGTATGGACAGATCGTCCACAACTTCCTAGTACACCAACTTTTCATTATTCGGAAAAGTTTGCGGGTGAATCTATGGAAAGTAAGCTTTCTCGTTTGCGTGCTTTCTTAAGGGAAAACAAAGTCGATTCCATTGTACTTACAAGTGTGGATCAGATTGCGTGGCTTTATAATTTAAGAGCACATGACATTCCTAACTTCCCGGTTGCGCTTGCATATTCAATCGTATCTTTAGATTCGGCTTCTATTTATATGGATGCTTCTCGTTTGGATGAATTGAGTGAAAAAGAATTTAGTAAGAACAATGTCACTGTTTGTGGCTATAATGATATGTATGAGGCTACAAAGGCATTGAATGGTTTAGTACTAGTGGATCCTTCGAGTGTAAACTATGCGATTGTTTCTAATTTAAAGGCTAAGCCAGTATTTAAGGAGAGTCCAATCATTTTATGGAAGGCTTTAAAGAATGAGACGGAATTAAAGTGTACAAAGTGGGCGCACATTAAAGATGGTGTGGCCGTTACTAAATTCATGTATTGGTTAAAGAAAAATGCGGGTAAGATAGAGATGAGCGAAATGAGCGTTCAGTCTAAATTACAAGTTCTTCGTAGTGAACAAGAAAATTATTTAGAGGATAGTTTTGATACGATTTGTGCCTATAAAGAACATGCGGCTATGATGCACTATTCTTCAAAGCCAGAAACGAATGTTGAAATCACAAATTCGGGCATGCTTCTAATTGATAGTGGTGGACAATATTTAGAGGGTACTACAGATATTACACGTACATTTGTGTTGGGTGATATTAGTGAGGAAGAAAGATATTGGTTTACTAAGGCATTAAGAGGACATATTCGTTTATCGGATGCACACTTCTTATTTGGATGTTCAGGCATCAACTTAGATATTCTAGCTCGTGGACCACTATGGGATCAGGATGTAGATTATCAATGTGGTACAGGACATGGTGTAGGTCACTTATTGAATGTGCATGAATCACCAAATGGCTTTAGATGGAGAGTGTTGCCTCATCGTAATGAAATGTGTGTATTAGATGAGGGTATGATCACTTCAAATGAGCCGGGTGTCTATTGTGAAGGTAAGTTTGGTATTCGTCATGAAAATGAAATGGTTGTCGTAAAAGGCAATGTGAATAACTATGGTCAGTTCATGCATTTTGAACCAATTACGTTTGTACCTTTTGATTTGGATGGTTTGGATGTTTCTTTATTGACAAATGAAGAAAAGACTTGGTTGAACAACTATCATAAAGAGGTATTGGAAAAGATCAGTCCTTATTTAACGAGTGATGAAGCTGAGTGGTTAAAATCGGCTTGTCGATCTATTTAATGAAAGAAAGAATGATACCAATCACATGTCCACATTGTGGGCATGTTTTTGAGATAAAAAGAGATACGGTTGTGATTGCACAAATGGATAGTGTCGCTAGAATTCGCTTGAATGATGGTTCGTATTTTATGCATCAATGTCAAAAGTGTAAGTCCATGTTTTATTTGTACTATCCATTTCTATATCGGGATCCGAAAAAGAAGTTTAATCTTGTCTTGACACAACAAAAGAGTATAGATAATTTGAGTGAAGATGAGAGGGTTGTACTTTGTCATAGTGTTTCACAGTTTCTTTTGGCTTTTAAGATCTATGATCAGTGTTTAAATCCTAAACTTGTACTGGTTAAAAAGAAGCAGTTGGAAAAAAGATTGGGTCGTAGTATCAAATTTGATTATTATGACAAGAAGAATGGTTGTCTTTGGTTTGAGGATAAGGCTGTATCTTTAACCGAAGAGGAATGTAAAGAGATTCTTATTTTGTAGTATTGTCAAAATAGGTTATAATGTTTGGTAGAAATGAGGTTTTAAGTATGAATATTTTAATTGCCGGTGGTACTGGATATATTGGTAGTCATATTTGTGTTGAATTATTAGAAAGTGGTCATGATGTTGTCGTGATTGATGATTTCTCAAATTCAAAACCAGATGTGTTGGAATCGATTTATAAAATTACAGGAAAGCGTGTTAAGTTTTATGAATTTAATGTGTTAGATGAAGAAAAAACAGAGTCTGTATTTAAGGAAAATAAATTGGATGCGGTGATTCATTGTTGCGCATTTAAGGCAGTTGGTGAAAGTGTTCAAAAGCCAATTGAGTATTATACAAATAACTTGATGACAACTTTAATTGTTGCCAAGATGATGAAAAAGTATCATGTTCCAAGTATTGTGTTTAGTTCAAGTGCGACTGTTTATGGAGATCCTGAAGTGGTTCCTTTAACAGAAGACTGTAAGCTAGGTGTTACTACTAATCCATATGGAGCTACAAAGGCGATGATGGAAAGAATTTTAACGGATGTGCAATTCGCCAACCCAGAAATGAGTGTAACTTTACTTCGTTATTTCAATCCCATTGGAGCACACGAATCGGGATTGATTGGTGAAAATCCAAAGGGAATCCCCAATAACTTGATGCCATATATTATGAAGGTGGCAACAGGTGAACTTCCAGAACTTGGTGTATTTGGGGATGATTATGATACACCAGATGGAACGGGTGTTCGTGACTATATTCATGTGGTCGACTTGGCTAAAGGACATGTATTAGCGATTGAAAAATACAATACACCAGGTGTTCATATTTGTAACTTGGGAACAGGAAAAGGATATAGTGTATTAGATATTGTACATGCCTTTGAAAGAGTGAATGGAATCAAGATTCCTTATGTCATCAAACCTAGACGTCCAGGAGATATTGCGACATGTTATGCAGATCCGACTCGTGCTAAGGAACAGCTTGGCTGGGTAGCTGAAAAGAATCTAGATGATATGTGTAGAGACACATGGAATTTTGCGAAGAAACAATTATTATAGTGAGGTATTTATGGCAAAGATTATTTTAACGGGGGATCGTCCGACAGGTAAATTACATATTGGACATTATGTGGGTTCCTTAAGAAATCGTGTTCTTTTACAGAATTCTGGAGAATATGATGAAATTTATATTATGATTGCGGATGCACAGGCATTGACAGATAATTTTGATAATCCGGATAAGGTGCGTGAAAACATTTTAGAGGTGGCTTTGGATTATTTGGCTTGTGGTATTGATCCGAGTAAGACAACGATTTTTATTCAGTCTGAAATCAGTCAATTGACAGAATTGACATTCTATTATATGAACTTAGTTTCTGTAAGTCGTCTTCAAAGAAATCCAACTGTGAAGGCTGAAATTAAGATGCGTGGATTTGATGCGAGTATTCCCGTTGGCTTCCAGTGTTATCCAATTTCACAGGCTGCAGATATTACGGCATTTAAGGCGACTACAGTTCCTGCTGGAGAAGATCAGATGCCTATGATTGAACAGACGCAGGAGATCGTTCATAAATTCAATTCGATTTATGGTGAGACTTTAGTAGAACCTAAAATCTTATTACCACAAAACTGTGCTTGTTTAAGACTTCCGGGTACAGATGGTAAGGCCAAAATGTCTAAGTCTTTGGGTAACTGTATTTATTTGTCGGATGATGAAGAGACAATCAAGAAGAAAGTTATGAGTATGTATACAGATCCTGATCATATTAAGGTGAGTGATCCTGGTAAGATTGAAGGAAACTGTGTATTTACATATTTGGATGCGTTCTGTAAGCCAGAGCATTTCGAAAAGTATTTGCCGGAATATGAAAACTTGGATGCATTAAAAGCACACTATCAGCGTGGTGGTTTAGGAGATGTGAAGGTTAAACGTTTCTTAAATAGTGTTATGCAAGAAGAGTTGGCTCCAATTCGTGAAAGAAGATTAGAATGGCAGGCTAAACTTCCTGAAGTTGTCAAGATTCTAGAAGAGGGTACGAAAAAGGCGTATGCGACTGCGGAAAAGACTTTGGATGAAGTGAAGTCGAGTATGAAAATCAATTATTTCAAAGATAATTCTTTGATCTAGGGGTATAGAAAATGGTAGTTGTAGATAAAGAAAATTTTATGGGTGGTACTGGTATTGCACATTTTGAACATATCATGAGTGCTCAAGAGATGCATGGTATGAATCGTGTGTATGCCAAGGTCACTTTAAAGAAGGGTTGTAGTGTTGGTTATCATGTGCATAATGGAGATGGCGAAGATTATTTCGTTCTTTCTGGAGTGGCAACATTGGATGATAATCATGAGCGAACTTTATATTTAAAGCCAGGGGAACATTATTTTACACCAAGTGGCAAGGGTCATAGTATTTTGAATGAACAAGATGAGGATCTAGTCTTCATGGCTTTGATTATTTATGATTCTCAACAAAAAATGTAAACAGATTACTAATTTGTGCAAACACAATGAACAAAATTGATATATAATACTATTAGTTTTGTGAAAGCGGTTTCGCACATAGAACTATTTCTCTCTATAATATTTCTGTGAGAAATAATCCGTCAATTTATTCTCTTAAATCGCGACTTAATAGAGGATACCTTAAGAGTAGGAATGCGCGCCTACTCTTTTTTGTTGCATAAATGGTTTAAAATGATTGAAATTAAGTACAAAATGTATGGAAAATGTAATATTATTAAATCATGAAAAGATTAAGTAGGATTGAGATATATAATTTTAAGAATATTAAAAGAGCCGAATTAGATTTTAAGAATTCTATACTGGGTTTGTATGGACCGAATGGTTCTGGTAAAACAGCTTTGATCGATGTGTTGGATTTAATTAAGACCATTTTATGTGGTCAAAAAGTTTCATCGGATTTTTCAAATATGATTCATGTAGATGCAGACTATTCTAGAATTGTAGTGCAGTTTACTATTGATGAGAATGAAAGGCATAGTGAAATTGAATATTCGTTTAAATTCAATAGATCTTGTATTTATGATGAGATTCTTTCTTATGCGTATATGGATGGTGAAACAAGAGTTGTAAAGTCTAAATTGATAGATACTTCAAATTCAATGACTTTTGGTCCTGTATCCAAATATAAGTCTTTGATTGGAACTTCAAAAGAGAATGAATTGGATGTTATGGTGATTAGAAAGATGGTTCGTAAGGAATTTCGATCATTTATTTTTTCAAGTGAGTTTTTGGAAGTAGTTCGAAATAGAAATAACGAATGTAAAGATGAAGAGTTTATGCGTCATATGTATATTTTAGAGAGTTTGGTTAATTTTGCGAATTATGAATTGTTTGTCGTGAAATCAAAGTGTTGTATAGATGATTCAATGGTTCTTTCTAAAAGTGCTTTGGATGTTTATAAGAGAAAAATTGAAAGTATGAATCGAGTTGTTCCTTATTTGGTGCCTGATCTTACACTGGATGTACAAGTGCTTGGAAAGGAATTGATGAGGGATAGTTCTGTTGGATATCGTGTTGAATTGGTTTCCAATAAAATACCATTTAAGTATGAGTCGGATGGTGCAAAGAGAATTGTATCAATACTACAACCTTTGATTGAGATTTTCAATAATACTTCAGTTGTCGTTGCGATTGATGATTTGGATTGTGGTATACATGAATATTTGTTTGGTGAAATAGTAAAGATGATGAGTGAACAAGCTAAGGGGCAATTGATTTTTACGGCGCATAATTTGCGTCCCATGGAAATAATAAATAAGAAGTTTCTAGTATTCACAACTACAGATCCAGACAATCGATATGTTCGTTATAAGAACATTGCAGCACATAATAATTTAAGGGATGTATATTTAAGAGATATTGCATTAAGTGATTTCGTAAAGAGTGCAGAGATTTCTTATGGGTTAAGAAAAGCAAAAGGGTAGTGTAGTATTACCTTTGTCTTAATTGCATAGCATAATTCAATGAAAATTTAAATGTAAAGGAGCTAATATTTATGGGTAATACAATAGATTTCAATATTCGTGTAGATAGTGATATTAAGAAACAAAGTGAAGCGAGTATGATAATTTGAATATCGCAATTCATGTTAATGGTTTTCTTATTGATGTTCGTTTAGAGAATCTATGTTAGAAGCAGTATTTAGTATTGAAAGATGTTAGTTTGTGACTGATTTTAATACAAATTCACTAAAAAGTACAAAGACAAATGGGAATATTGGGACTATAATAAAAATGTATTAAGTGCTAATACATAAAACTTCCTTTCTATCTTAAAACTATGGGAAATGCGGCAGGACTTTGTGTCTTGTCGTTTTTCCTTTATAATGGGTGTGGAGGTTTTTTTTGTGTATGAAATATCCTAAGTTTTTAAATGAGAAGTATAATACGATTGGTGTTTGTGCTATGTCGAGTGGTGTAGGGCATAAGCTAGATAGTTTTGATGCGTCTATAGAGTATATTGAATCCAATGGGTTTCATATTGTTGAAACAGCTAGTGTTCGTAATAATAGTGAACCAAGTATTGATGCCAAAACTCGTGTTAATGAATTGAATTTGTTGGTGAATGATTCTAGTGTTGGAGCTGTATGGTTGGCTGCGGGTGGTGATTTTCAGTTTGAGACGTTGCCATATATTGATTTTGATTTGATTGAAAAGAATCCAAAGTGGTACTTGGGTGCGAGTGATCCTACAAATTTGTTGTTTCCTATAACTTGTAAGTGTGATTTGGCTACGGTGTATGGTTTTAATGCGGGTAGTTTTGATGAATATGGTATCAATGAATATTCGAGTTTGTGTCTTGATTTTTTAAAGAGAAAGAATGGTGAACTACGTTCGAGTTCTATGCATCAGGATGTTGATTTTTATAATGATGGAGCTCCAATACTTAACACAAAGACAGAATATGTTGGTAATTGTAGTGTATCGGGTAGATTACTTGGTGGTTGTTTTGAGAGTATAAATGATATGGCGGGTACGCCTTATGATTTTGTGGAAGAGTTTAATGAGCGTTATAAAGAGGATGGGATTATTTGGTTCTTTGATATTTTTTCAATGAATTCATGTGATGTGTATCGTGCTTTATTGAAGATGAAGTATATGGGGTATTTTAAATATACGAAGGCTATATTGGTGGGTCGTGTACTATTTAAGAATGTTTCGGATTTAATTGGGTATGACCAGGCTTTTAAAAAAGCACTACCTGATATCAATGTTGTATTTCAGGTGGATATTGGTCATACGTATCCGCATATGTATGTAGTAAATGGTGCCATGGCTAGAGTTGAAGTCAAAGATGGTCAGGGTACTATTGATTATGAAATGAAAGAGTGATTTAAAATGATTGAATATACTCAAGAGAAGAAGTTTACGCAGGATGAAGTACAAGAATTATTTTTGTCGGTGAATTGGGTGTCTGGTGAGTATCCAAAGCGATTGTATAAGGCTTTAATGCATTCAAGTACAGTCATTAGTGCTTGGAAGGATGGAAAGCTTTGTGGTTTAGTTCGTGTGCTAGATGATAGTGAGATGCTGGCGTATGTGCATTATGTATTGGTGAATCCTAAATATCAAGGTTTGGGTATTGCCGGGCATTTGATTGAACTGGTTAAAGAGAAGTATAAGGATTATTTGTATATTGAGGGTATGCCTGAAGACAAGAGCAATGGAGCTTTTTATGTGAAACATGGCTTTCAAGAGTTTGAGGGTGCTGGTAGTATCATCATTTGTAATCCGGGAAAAAAGGAATAGTTAAAAACCCCATATCTATAGAAGGTATGGGGCATTTTGATATTTAAAAATCAAACGAACTATGCTTTTCTTTTATGGTTGAGAAAAATACAATATAAGTATATACTTATATTAGTTCTAATAAGTAGAAGTAATGCAAAAAAGAGAGGTTGAGAAATATGATCGTTATGGATTTAAAATTGGATAATTTATGTGCATTTAGAAATTTTCATGTGAATTTTTCGTATCCAAAAAAGATTGTGAATTCATATATTGAACATGAACATTTGGATGGGTTACCAAATTTTCGCTATAAGAAAGTGAATATTATTATGGGTTCAAATGCGACAGGAAAGACGTCTTTAGGTCGTCTGATTCTTTCTATATTTATTTTGATTGGAAAAAGAAATGTAGAAGTTATTACGTCATATATTGCGGATAAAGATAAAAAAGCTTCTTTTTCAATGGATTTTGTGAATATGGATCATGATATGTATAAGTTATACAGAATTAATGCAGAGTTTGATCCTAGTGAAAATCATGATTATTCTTCTGAGAATATTAAAATTCGAATTGAGTCGAGTGATATTAAGCAAAGAGAAAATTATGAGACTTGTGCAAAAAGACTAGATTCAATAATGACAGGTTTTACAGATACGAATTACATTATGGAATTAGAAAAATTGAAGAATTTATCATGGCTATTTTCATTTCCGTTCGATGCGTTCTTTGAAACTAGATATCGCATTGAAGAGAATGAAGAATATTTGAGAGTGTTGAATCATACTTTAAAAGTATTAGATCCTGCAATTAAGGGAATTATTAAATTAAATGAAATTGAAGATACTTATGCGATTCAGATGGGAAAGGAAGAGATTCTTATAAAAGATGGTAAGATAGTAAATCCGTCTATGTTGTCTAGTGGTACAAAATCTGGTCTTGATATTGCGGGAATTGTAGCTTCTATTAAATCGGATAAACATAGTTTTTATTATTGTGATGAAAAATTTTCGTATGTACATTCAGATATCGAAAAAGGCTTTTTATCATTAATGATTTCTTTGTTGAAACCCAATAGTCAGTTGTTTTTTACAACACATAATTTAGATATATTGGATCTGCCTCTTCCTAAGCATAGTTTTAACTTCTTAAAGAAAGAAATATTTGAAGATGATCAAGTCATTAAGGTAATAAATGCGGCTGATTATCTAAAGAAGAGTACGGATTCATTGAGAAATGCAGTTGATAATGACTTGTTCTCGGTTTCACCGAATTTAGATTTATTATATGAAATTGAAGATTTGTAAGATTAGGAGCCATTGACATGTCTAAAAATATTTATCATTTCTTTGTTGAAGGTGAAGGGGAACGTGCCGTTATTAATACATTAAAAACAGATTTTCAATGTATTCAAGCAGGAAAAGTGGATGTATTTAATGTTATTCAGAATAAATTGAACAAAAATATTTTAATGAAATTAAAACCTGGAACGATTGTTATCTTGGTGTTTGATACAGATAAAGATGAAACAGATATATTAGACCACAATCTTCATTTCTTAAAAAAACAGTCTAATGTGAAAAAGGTGATAATTATTCCTGAAGTGAAAAATCTAGAGGATGAGTTAGTGCGTAGTTGTAATATTGCAAATGTAAAGGAGCTCATGAAGAGTAAATCGAATAGTGAGTATAAGAGTGATTTAGCAAAATGTAAGAATCTTAAACAAGTTTTAATAAACCATCATTTTGATATTAACTCCTTTTGGAATCAAAATCCAAAAGGAGTATTTACGAAGTATAAGAATGATAGTAATTTGATTAAGAAATAAAAGGGAAAACATTTGCGTAATTTCCAAAAAATGAAAAAAATTAAGATTTGAATTGTTTTTGTAAGTTCTCTTTGGTTGAATAAGAAAATGAGCTGTAGTTTGTAACTACAGCTTAATCTGTTTAATAAAGCAACTTTTGTATTCAAATTCGAGTTCTTTTGCGACCTTATCGTGGTCTACTGTTTTTGAGGGTGTGATAGTATCATTGTTTGTACTCCAAGTAAAAAGAAATAGTTTAATAGAAGGTATGAGGGTTGATCGTATAATGTGTTAGATATTTATAATTCACAACGAATGCAATTTGGCAATCAATGCTTCTTGAAGGACTTGCGAAAAATTGATTTTTTTTGCTCATAGCTTCTTTGTTTAACCATTCGGGTATGGTTAATGTTTTTTTGATGGCTTTATTAAAGTGAGTTTTTGCATATTCTTCAACATCAACAGATACAAGGGTGACAAAAGATTGTTTAAATTCGAATTCAAGTTCAGATGCGATTTGTGTTGGATCAATTTCTTCTAACTTTGAAGGAATTGGAATATCTTCATTGTCTAGTTTTGCGCTGAACAATGCACCGGCTAGACAATCTACGGCCAAATCCAAGGCGTCTTGTAGTGAATCTTCACATGTGGAAAGGTAATTGAAGTCTGGAAATATAACTGAATAATGGTTTTCTTCTTCAAAGAAACAAGCTGGATAAATTGACAACATGTTGTTTGCCTCCTTTTTAAAATGTACAAGCCCTTGCTTGTCTTAGGATAAGTCGTTAGCTATCCTTAGACATCATTGATACCACAGTATATCAAAATATACGTATATATGCTATACGTATTGATGCAAAACGTATAAACAAAAAGAAGGAGGTTAATCCTTCTTTGAAATATAGAGTGTACATGTAAAGTCTAGGTTTTTAGATTGGTCAATTAAGTATTGGGGTTGTACTTTTGCGCCCCAGCTATTGATTCCGCCTACGCCCATTTGTTGTTTTGTGATTCTTAGATGGGTGGTATTGGTTTGTGGAAGTTCAAATGTGTGGTTAGCATTATATAGGTGCATAAAGGAATACTTGCTTGCCATGCATTCCATTTTTTCAGACTTGATGTTTACTTGAATGGTATCGTTGGATAGGCTGCACCATTTGCAGTCTGTGTGGTTACCATGTTCTTGTGGCTTTAAGTATGGAATGTAGTTTGTGTCTACGTTTTCAAAGTAGAAATCGGTTAAGGCATGGTCTCGATCTATATATGTGTCTTTTTCGCCTTTTCCAAAATAAGCGAAGTTTTTGAACTCTTCTTTTAAGGCAAACTCGATTCCGAATAGTGGTAGTGTTTGTCTTTGTGAGTTTTTGTCTAGGTGCAACTGGATTTGAATACTTTGATTGTTGTAGACTGTATAGACGAGTTTACATTCTTCTTCAATGGATTCAAGTTGTATTGTATAGATCATTTGTGCGCATTTGGAGTTTCGTATCATTTTAAAGTCAACTACGTTTTGAAATAGGCTGGCGTTTAGCCAGTTGGCATAGGTTTGTTTAGCACCGCGATCATTGTCTGTTAAGGCTCTGTAGAAGACGGGTTTTGGTGCTTGTTGAAGTATTTCTTCATCATTTACTTGAATGGATACTAAACCTTTCCGTTTATCGAATAAGTATTCGGTATCGATAAATTGAATGCCGATTGTTTCTTTTCCTTCTACTACGAGCATGGCTTGTTCTTTGGGCTGGTCTTGTTTGACTTCAAAGACTTGTTGGTCAAAGGATTGAATGCCTAGTGGTGTTTTGTAGTAGATGGTTTTTGTGTAATAGCCTGGTGTATTGATTTGTTTAAATTGTACGGGCATTGTTTTTGTAGTGCCTGGTTCTACGCTTGTTTTAAAGATGCCGGATTGTATAACGAGTCCGTTTTGTTTCAATTCAAAGATAAAGGTATCTTTACTTAGGTCGTAGAATAGGTTTTTATTTTTAATAGTTACCGAATCGAAATGAATTTCCATATCGACATAGCGGTAGAGTTGTTTTAGTTCTTGGCTTTTGCCGGTTTCTTCTCGATTGGCTAAAAGGATGCCATCTCCACAGAAATTAGAGTCGTTAGGGTAGTCGTCAAAGTCTTGTCCATAATAGTATTGTCCGTCTTTTAAAATGGCTTGGTCTACATAGTCCCATACAAAGCCGCCTTGGTATTGTTCGTATTCATCTTCTAGATTGGTATATTCTTCCATGCCTCCAAGACTATTTCCCATGGCGTGCATATATTCACATAGCATAAATGGTTTCATTGGGTGGCTTTCTAGATAGGCTTTCACATTTTCTGGAGATGTATACATTCTAGATTCAATGTCGGATGCGTTTTCGAATGTACGATCTTGTGTGATGCCTTCATAGTGGACAAGTCTTGATGGGTCTTGTTCTTTGAAGTAGTCGTGTAGAATCATAAAGTTGGATCCGCTTCCTGATTCATTTCCAAGTGACCACATTAAGATGCAGGCGTGGTTTTTGTCTCTTTCATACATGCTTCTAGCTCTATCTAATAAACAATCTGTCCATTCGGTTTTGTTTTGTGGAAGGATGTCATTTACTCCGTGTGTTTCTAGATTCATTTCGTCAATGACGTAGATTCCGTATTGGTCGCATAGCTTATACCAATAGCTGTTGTTTGGATAGTGAGATGTTCTTATGGCATTGATGTTTAGTGATTTTAAGATATGAATGTCTTCTTCCATTTTTTCATAGGTAATGCATCTTCCACTATTTGCATTCCATTCATGGCGGTTGATGCCGTGGAATACAATTCGTTTTCCATTGAGTTTCATAATGCCATATTCAAGTGTGAATTTTCGAAAGCCCACTTGTTCTTGAATGGTTTCAATGATTTCGTTGTTTGTATCGTATAAAACGAGTTCTAATTGATAAAGATTTGGGAATTCACTGCTCCATAGGCATGTGTTTTCTACAGGGATTTCAAATGAATCTTGCATATTGCCATTCCATACGATGTTTCCTTGTGGATCGTATAGTTTGGCTTGTAGTGTGTGAGATTCATTGCTACTCATTTTACAAATACAACTAAGGACACTTTTGTTTGTGTCTAGATCAATGTCTGTATCAATTTTTAAGTCTTGTATGTGAAGACTAGGTTGTTTATAGATCATGACATCTCTAAATAGGCCTGTAAAGCGCCACATGTCTTGGTCTTCTAGCCATGTGCCTGTGCATTTTTGAATGATGCGTACGCATAGTACGTTATCTTTTTCTTGTGTGTATTTCGTAATGTCAAAACGACTTGGGGTAAAGGAATCTTCGGAGTATCCGATAAATTTACCATTTAGCCATACGTAGATGTTGGATTCTGCGCCTTCAAAGGATAGAATGAGTTTATTTCCAATAAAGTCTTGTGGACAATCAAATGTTTTACGATATTGATAGACTTTGTTTTTGTCCATATCAATTTGTCCTGGTTTCACCACGTCATGCCCATCCCAAGGGTACGTTACGTCTGTATAGTGTGGGTTATCGAATCCTTGGAGCTGGATGTGTCCGGGTACTTGGATGTCGTTCCAGTTGGAGTCATTAAATTCTGTGTTATAGAAGAATTTAAAGCATGAATCATAATTTTTTGAAAGGTTGAATTTCCATGTTCCATTTAGTGAGAATGAGCTTGGCTTTTTGTCCTTTCCAATTGTATATATGTGGTCGCTATAAGCGTGTAGTCTATTTACTTGAAAGACGCGTGGGTCTTTGATCCAGTTTAAGTCTGGTGTTCGCATTGTATCACTCCTTGTTTTATTGGTAACTTAGATTATATCAAAGGCAAGTATTGAAAGAAAGGTAAAAATCAATTAAAATAGTTGTTAAGTTGGAGGTTGAAAGATGTCAGACATTCTTGGTTTTGTGGTTTCAATAGCCTTAATTTATTTAGGGATCAAAATCGCATTTAAGTTTATTAAGTGGATTGGGATTTTGTTGGTAGTAGTATTTGTGTTTAAGATGGTAGCACTTCTTATATAAGGTGATCCGCAATTAGATAGGGTCGACTAAAAGTTGGCTTCAAGAATCGTAGAGTTGAAAATCCTATGAGTGTTTAAAGGATTATTAACTAGGGAGCAGAGATGTAGAGCAACTTCAAAAGAAGTGATTAAATCATCATTCTCATCAAGTGTGACAATATAGTAAATGAAAAGATAAGTGAACTGAGTATACGGAACAAAATTAGTTGGAAGCAAGGCATGAGTGGATTTACATTGAGTACATTGGATACGTTGAACAGGTATTTCAATCTTACAATCACCACTTGAAATATCATCAATAATCACAAATCTTTTGTAGTGTCCATATTTGTAGTGTCTATATAAGATAAAAGACCAATGACACCACAAGCAGGACAATGTAAAGAAAGCAGACCGATTGAAGCAACAAAAGTCTGATAATCATTTTTATTCAAAATTAGGTTGATGGCGTTGGTAATTTTCAGCATCATAATATTATCTAAGAGGACGGATAGAAATTGCAAACATTGGTCGGTGAGGATTTCTATCTTTTTTTATGTACGTCTAATCCCTTCTAAAAATACTGTAACAAGAAGATAGGAAAAGTTCACCTTAAAAGTGTTTAAAGGATATCTCTTTCTCAGAGCTAAAATCCCTATGACTTTTGAAGGTTGGTTTATCCCTATTCAATTTTATATATTCTTATTTATTTGCTTTTCGAGGAATAGTAACTTCTTTTGATCAAACAATCTTGCTATAATTATTAAATTATGGAATAACATATTGTTTTATATGATAGGCTACTAAATTCATCTAAGTAATTAATGGACATAAATAGTGTCAATTATTCTTCTAAAATATAGATGTACTTGGAGGTATCGACTATGTTTAAAAAGAAACCTAATTATTCTACTAATATCAAGAAGTTAATCGTTAAATATTAAGATCGTAAAAATGCTGAAATGTTCTTTTATCGATTAAAATGACCTAATGGTTTTGTTTGATCTAAATGTGGTTGCAATAAAGCTGACTATATAGAGAACAGACATGTATATCAATGCAGAGAATGTAAACATCAAAAGTCAGTCACTGCTAAAACTGCTTTAAATTCTACAAAGCTACCCTTGTAGATTGGATTTTTATCATGTTTGTTTTTGTTATATCAAAGATAGGTATATCCGCACAATGTATAAGTGATATTACAGGTGTTTGCTATAAATCTGTAAAATTGATGCTTTGTAAAATAAAAGCGGCAAAAAAAGAAAACAATGATAAATATCCTGCGTTGAATTGTGATGCCATTGAAATGGACACCTTTCTTTTTAGTGGCAAAAAAGCAGGGAAAAGAGGCTTGGGAGCAGAAGGTAAAGCCTGTGTAGTTGTTGTAGCCATCAAAGACAATGTGGAATATACAGATAAAAACTCAGGTGAAAATGTAGAAAAATTGAAGGCCGTAAAATTTAAGATTATACCCAGTGAAAATAAAGTAAATATTCCGGATTTTATAAATGAAAGTATACCCTCAGATTGCTTAATCAGTTATGATACCGGTAAAACAAATTAATCCCTAAAATGGGAAGGAAAACTTATGGACATACAAGCATTTGAAAAAGGAAAGAATCATTTAACCAGTGTAGATCACATGATATCAAACTTGAAAAAGAAAGTAGATGGGATGATGCACTGAATAGAACTGCAATACCTAGAAAATGAACTAGCTGATTTTGAATGGAAAATAGCCAGGAGAAAAAGAAATGGAAAACAATTACTAGAGTCATTGGGACGAACATTAATACATGGAATAAATAAAACGCGAAAAGCACTTATTCAACATTTTAAACAAGTCGAGGAAGATATGGCCCTAATGTATGCGTAATTTTCCTTTGATGAATTTGATAGCCTATCATTTTATTTTATGATAGTATTAAAGAGTTAAATGTGGCATAAAGGAGGTGAGTTGGTGTATGCGTTATGTCATGGGCAAAGTATTTTATGATACATCAGGGGTTATGAAATGCATTTCATATGATAATGCGAATGTAGAATATTATAGTTTTCTACGTGAGTGTAGAAACAACGGATTGCACCAGGTAATTATCACTTCTGAGATGATGATTGAATTAATAAAAACATCATATACTGATTATGGAAGGAAGATTTCCAAAATTGAATTCATGGAAGAAGATTTTGATGCTGATGAACAGGTAAATTGCCTGTTAAAGGCGATTGAGTCAAATCCTTATCAATTGACAAAGTTACTAGATTATTTGATGCTGATAGCAGAAAAATCTTCTGTTGAGATTAAACGTATATATATTAACGGTCCATATGTAGATGGAAAGGCAGACAGTTTCTTTGTTCAGTCAAATGGAATAATTGGAATTAATAGAGAATCTTATGATTTGATATCGAAAGAAATTTGTACCTTTACTGAGAGGTGCTTGTTCGAATGAGAATTGTTGAGATTTTCTGGAAGGTGTTAAAACCAATCATTGGTGCCACTCTTGGACTCATAGTAGTGAAGCAATTTAACCTTTTTAGTTATTTTTCATTTGTTCCAGCCGAGGAAGCATTTAATATCTGCATTACAGTTTATTTTGCGTTAGCGGAGATGTTTCTTGAAGAAATAGGTGTTCGACTAGCTAGATGGATACTGAATCAATTTTTTTCTATAATTGATGTAACACTATATTTACCACAAAGTAATCCAGATGCTGGACATAATCCAGAGATACGATTCAACTCACATGATAGTGCAGAAATTAGCATTGAAATCCATATTTGTGGAAAAAGAAAGCATTTTTGTAATTCTAAGATGATTTTTAGACATTTGTCATTTGCAGATATCCAACCGAATTATCGAAGTGCTTTTGTTTCTGTCGAGAAGGGAGATTATATCATCAACCTTCAGGAGTTGTTTGGAGGAGAAGAAAAAAGAACTGAGAATACACACAATTTTAAAATGGTTTTATCTCAGTGCCCTGTTGATGGTGATACGTCAGCCAAATTGATTCCTGAATTGTCTATGAGTAAGTGTTCACGAATTTGGGTACATCTTAATAGTAATTATGCGAATGTAAGGACGGTGAATAATAATGGCAGCTACAACTAGATGGAAAGATAGAGTGGAAACCGATTTCAATACTGCTGTAAGGAGACTTATTGATGAAGTCGTGTCAGATGAAAGAATCACCAACATTAGTTGGGATAATTGGACATTTAATAAAATATACGATGAGAATCAGAAGATTAGGCTTGGTGATCATGATATAGAGTATAATTTTATTAAGTATTCCTATGATCAAACAACGATTCATACTTTTTCAATGGATGATAGAACCATTCGTAAAACTGGGTTTATTATTCCGTATAAAAGTGCCGGAGGTATTAATTATATTATTGATCAAAATACTTCAGCACAGAAATTGCTTCGTAAATTACTTTCGTACACAAATAGAAATGAGTTAGAAAAGAGTTCATTTGACTTTACTGATGACTTTTTCATGTGGCTTATATATCGTGTATACAATGAGAATATTAATGTCGAGATGGTTCCTGAAGGAAAGACACTATTAATAGACTCAATCAAAGGTTTCAAAGGAAATACAGAGGATTCATTAACACAGGTGTCTGCCACAGGAGAATCGGTAATGAATATTATTAGTACGTTATCGTTTATATTGGAAAGCAGCAACCTTAATCAAGTTAAACTGGATGTATCCTATACAAATCATGCTAATGTGAGTTTAAAGATTCAAAAGGGAACAGTTAATATTTATTTTGAAGAATATCAAGGAGAATTTGAGAAAGTACCAGAAGAAAAACGGATTGCACAGTTATATTTGATGGTATATCTCGAAATTTTACCGTACCTGATTCAAGAATATACTTCTGATGTGGGGAATGAAGCATGGAATCATGAAGTTAAAATCGAATTCATGAGGAATGTCGCAAAAAATTTAACGGATAGAGTTCAAAACAGAATTGTAGCTCTTGGAGATTGTACAGAATGATGATTGAAAGAGCCTAGTGTATACTCAATGTTATTAAGTTAAGCTAACTGGATAGTGACAGCGATAAATTCTTATTAAGTTAAGCCTGGATACAATTCTATATCCAGGCTTTATATAAGGGAACTGAGAGCAATGTCATTAAGTTAAGAAATGGCATCTTTGAGAGGAACACGAAAATGTGCTCCTCTTTTTTATAGAAAATTTGAATTTTTTTTGAAATACAGATTAACATTTGTTTATAGGTATATGTTTTTGGAGGTACTTATGAAGTAATTATAAATCGTTAAAAAAGCAGTTAGAATTTTGCATCAAAACTATGAATGATTCTTCTTCTCTATTTGTTGTTGATTCAAATAAGAATTTTACCCGAAAAAGAAAACTTCTTTTTGGAAGCACTCTTTTCAATGTGCTTTTATTAGAGTCCGGATCTTTAAAAGATGAAATGTTTAAATTGTTTGGATATAAACTTGATACACCTACAGCTTCTTCATTTGTATAAGCACGTAGTAAGATTCGCCCTGATGTATTCCATACATTATTCAATATGTTCAATGAACGAACCCAGAAAATCAAGCTTCACAAAGGTTATCGGCTTCTTACTGTTGATGGTTCTGTTCTGCCTATCAGCAGTGCTATCAAAGATACTAAAACCACTTTTTATAAGGCTAATAATTCGAATAAGCCTTTCTCCGCCTATCACCTGAATACAAGCTACGATCTGTTGGAATGTACTTATGATGATATTGTTCTTCAAGGAAATGCCGTAATGAATGAAAATGGTGCATTCAATGAAATAGTGGATAGATATGATGGTCCTAAAGCTATTTTCATCGCGGACAGAGTCTATGAATCTATCAATTCTTTTGTGAAAGTAGGTATGAAGAACCATAAGTATTTGATCAGGGTAAAGGATATTCATTCTAGAACAAGCGTACTGCGTAGTTTTGGTCCTTTTCCAGATGCAGAATTTGATATGCGTGTCCGTCGTACCTTGACCACAAAACAAACGAATGAAATAAAAGCTCATCCTGAAATATATAAGTTTGTCCCTAAGAATCAGAGATTTGATTTTTTTGACGGAAGCCCATATTTTGATTTTGAATGTCGTGTTGCACGTTTTAAAATAAGTGATGATACCTACGAAAGTGTTATTACAAATTTAGATGAATCCGAATTCAATATACAAGATATCAAAGAACTGTACCACCTTCGTTGGGAGATTGAAACGAGTTATCGTGAATTGAAATATCACCTAGATTTAAATACGTTGCATTCAAAGAAAAGAATGTTTATAGAGCAGGAAATCTATGCAAAGCTGGTTCTATATAATTTCTGCAGCAGAGTAAGTAACAATATAAAAATTAAAGAAAAAGACAGAAAATACGAGTATCAATTAAATTATGTACGTGCCTTTCATATAATACGTAACTACCTAAAAGAAAAAGGTGGAAAGAATCCACCTGATATTGAATCACTGATAGCTAAAGAAATACTGCCAATCCGTCCTAATCGCCAGAATGAACGGAAAGTAAAAGCCAAATCACCGGTATCTTTTAACTATCGAAATGATTAACAACTAATATTATATATTTTTTAAAATGTAGTAGCAATACTACAATTTTCGTCGTGTCTTCAAATAAAAATACCATCCAGACAATAGTATCTGGATGGTTCGTCATCTCTTAACTTAATGACATTGAGCGTTTAAGCTCTTTTAGTTTGCCTCTAACATGTCGGCTAGGGAAGTATCTTGTACGAATGTATTTGCGTTATTCATAAATAATACGTCAGTGATTAAATCGTCTTTGATCAGTCTTGAGTAGTCTTCAAAGTAATATCTGGCGTCTACGACTGTAATGGATGCGTATTGTGGAATCAAGAATGGGATTAGACTGTTCGCATAGGAGTCTTTGATCAATAGTAGGTGTCTTTTTGAGTTGTTGTCTACATTGATGTGGAATAGGGCTTTGTTGCCTCCCATAAAGACTGTGTATTGGTCTTTTGTTTCTAGTGCGTCTGAGTGATAGATGGTTCTTGATTTTTTGTTTGTGGATTCGTCTGTGATAACGTAATCGCATTTATCTTTTGGTACATAGATATCGATTTCGTCTTTGATGTTTACACTTCCGGTTTTGTTGGCGAGTGTTCCTTCAAAGTTTGTCGTGACTGGATATATTGTATAATCGGATTGTTTGGTTGTTTCAAGGTTGAATGCTTTGGCTATGTCTTGATAGGCATAGTAGGATGCAAGGCTTGTCCAATGGTGGTCCGTTTTATAATATAAGTATTCGTCTTTGTGTTTTTTTAATGTATTTCGTAAATCTATTTTAACGATGGAATCATCCAATTTACTATAGATATTGTCTATTTGTTTATCTTGGTTTAGGGTAACTGCATATTTTGGCAGGTACTCTTTCGTATTATAGAACTAGAAGTTATTCAAGTAATAATTCTAGTTTTTTATTTTATCTAGAAGTGATATCATATCACTGAAGAGAAGTTAGTCATTATAACTTGAGACATCCATAAGGTAAGCTCGTAAACAACGATTGATAGCTACGACTATTAATGTATCGTTCTTCTCTTCACTAAATAAACATATTGACTAGAGGTTGCTTAAATTTAACTTCTAGTCTTTTATTTTGTAGGCATACATTATAATAGACTTAAGAAAGCAGAGAGAGGTTCTCTTGGAAACACAGTTGTGATTTCGTTAAAAAAAGTTCTCTGCTTCCTTTTATGACATGAGTCAGTTTATATCCAAATAGGC
>NZ_JANFYN010000004.1 GCF_024460475.1 Holdemanella sp. MSK.7.32
TAAAAACACGTATCCGTCGTGGAGATGCAGCTCCAATGGCAATTGTACAATTCGTTAAGTAATTTAATGAATAATAAAGGCACTGAGTGAATCAGTGCCTATTTTTTTGTGATTACTTTTTGAATTTGATCTTCCTTCCAAATGACAAGATCACAATCAAATCCCTCTTTAACTTGTCCTGTATGTTTAAAACCTAATACATTCGCAACATTTTTCGTAAAGAATGGCAAAGCATTTTCATACCCAAGTTCATTTTTCAGATAAATGAATTCCTTCTTTAAGTTTGAAATTGGTGTAATACCGATTTCTTTAACGGATCCATCTTCATTGTATGTAGACCAAGATCCTTGAGCATCACTAGAAATGGTTACTTTCTCAGTATTTTTGATTTGTTGAATGTAACTCAAAGTTTTACCATTACCATCACATGTTATGTCAATTGTACCACCCATATCAGTAAATCTTTTTGCTTCTTCAAATAAATGAGGATTTCTTGTGCAGTGTGTTGGCTGGAATAAAGAAACGGGAATATCCGCTTTTTCTAAGATGTTAAAAACTAAGTCTAAGGCTTGTTTTTCGTCTCCCATATGAATTGTTAAGTTCGCTTGTTTTCCTGCAATTAAGCTTGCGGTACGAATTTTAGAAGCCAATCGAGTTAATTCTTCCTCTGTTACATGACTAGATCTATGATCACTTAAAGCAAGTTTTACACCAAGAATACTATCAATAAACACAATATCATCTTCCATAGAACTAGTTAACGTATTACTTGGATATGCATAGCTACCTGTTAAGATATAGGTATGTACACCTTTCTGTGTTAATTCTTTAGCTTTCGCAAATAATTCTTTTGTACTTCTTGTATAACCATCTGTTCCCAATAATCCAATGACAGTTGTGATACCTGCATCTAATATTTCCTGTACATCTATAGGCCTAGCTCTAGAAATAAATCCGGCTTCTCCACCACCACCAGTAATATGAACGTGGCGATCAATTAGACCTGGCGTTAAAATGCATCCTGTGCCATCAATTGTTTCAATTGGATAAGAAAGTTCGATATGATTATCAATTTTTTCGATTTTAGAATCTGAAATTAATACATCTTTTACTCCCAAATTTTCAGGTGCATAAATTTGAATATTTTTAATAAGTTTCATGCGTGTCACCTCAAAAAGTATTATATAATAAAACTCAGGTGATGTTATGTTAATTTCAACAGAAAGTTTAAAAAAGAATATAAATGATAAATGCATTTTAAAAGATGCGAGTTTTACAATAGAAGATACTGATAAAATTGCGTTGATTGGAGTCAATGGTACAGGTAAAAGTACTTTATTAAAGATACTTGCAGGTATTGAAAATTATGATTCAGGAACCATTATTAAAAAGAATGGAATCAAGATTCATTATTTACCTCAAAATCCAGAATTCAAAACGGATTGTGTATGGGATGAAATTCAATTGGTCAATTCTAAAAATGAGCATCCTGTAGCAGAGTTTGAATTAAAATCGATTCTAACGAAACTGGGTATTACAGATTATCAAAGTACCATGTCAAATATGTCAGGTGGACAAAGAAAAAGAGTGGCCCTTGCCTTAGCACTATGCACAAGTTGTGATTTGTTGCTTTTGGATGAACCAACAAACCATTTGGATAACGATATGGTTGAATGGTTGGAAAATTATTTGATTCGTTCAAAGAGTGCAATATTTATGGTCACACACGATCGTTATTTTTTAGATCGTGTTTGTACAAAAATGATTGAATTAGATCAAGGCGACCTATATATTCATAATGGAAATTATGAAGTGTATTTAGAAAATAAGGAAACGCGTATTGAACAAGAAAAATTAGCAGCCCATAAACACAAGAACTTATATAAAAAGGAATTAGAGTGGGTTAGAGCGGGCGTACAGGCGCGTGGCACAAAATCTAATAGTCGACTTCAAAGGTTTGAAGAATTGCGTCAGAAACGTTTTAAACAGCAAGAAGAGTCATTAAAAATAAATGCGACTATGCAACGATTGGGAAATAAAACAATTGAATGTATGAATTTAGGATTTGATTATCCAGAAAAGTCATTATTTCATGATTTTAACTATGTATTATTACGACAAGACCGTATTGGTATTATTGGAGAGAATGGATGCGGTAAATCTACTTTGTTAGATGTTATTGCAGGGTTGAAACAACCAACCCATGGAACCATTGAATATGGAACCACAGTTAAAATTGGATATTTCAGACAAGCGGATCAAGGTGTCGATCTAAATATGCGTGTTATTGATTATATTGAAGAAGTTTCTAAAGTCATTGAATACGATCGTATGACACTAAGTGCTTCGCAAATGCTTGAAAGATTTTTATTTCCAAGAAATATGCACTATACCACGCTATCAAGACTATCCGGTGGAGAAAGAAGAAGACTCTATCTATTAAGAGTTTTGATGCAAGAACCAAATATCCTGTTATTGGATGAGCCAACAAATGATTTGGATATTTTGACATTAGACGTATTAGAAGATTATTTAGATGATTTCCAAGGAGCCATTATTACTGTAAGCCATGACCGATATTTTTTGGATCGTGTTGTGGATAAAGTGTTTGTCCATCAAGAAGATGGTACTTTTAAACAGTACAGTGGTGGATATAGTGATTATTTAGTGAAATCAAAAGATGAGAATAAGAAGGTTGTTGTTCAAAAGCCGATTGAAAAGAAGAAAAGATCTCAATTATCTTATATGGAAAAAAAGGAATTGGAGCAACTACCTGAGAAGATGGAAGTATTAGAAAGTGAAATGGAAGCTTTAGACCATCAGATGAATGAGTGTCAAAGTGATTTTGCAAAATTAAAAGAATTAAGTGATTTGAGAACGCAGAAAGAAGAAGAACTTGAAACTTTAACTAATCGTTGGATGGAATTAGAGGAAAAAAAGGAAGGATAAGTTTTAATTAGACATGGAGAACAGGGAATTTTTTAAAAAGCCATTACATGTATTTTTACTAGCCATGCTATGTTGTACACTATGGGGAAGTGCAGCTCCATTCATTAAATGGGGATATAAGCTATTTAATATTGAAGGTGTACCTAGTATTTTAATGTTTGCAGGCATACGTTTTACATTAGCTGGATTTTTAGTCATATTATTTGGTTCTTTCTTACAGAAAAAAGTATTAGTAGCTAAAAAAGAGAATATTCAAGGCATATGCACATTAGCTCTTTTTCAAACAGCTGGACAGTATTTTTTCTATTATATTGGACTTTCACATACATCAGGAGTCAACGGATCCATTATTTCAGGAACCAGTGCCTTTATATCTTTGTTAGTGGCTAGTTTAATTTTTCATTATGAAAAAATTACAGCACGAAAAGCATTAGGCTGTTTTATTGGATTCTTGGGCATTTTATTTATGAATATCAGTGGAGCCAGTGCCAGTTTTTCCTTTGTGGGTGAAGGCTTTGTATTGATGTCACAATTTTGTGGATCTATATCGGCTGCCTTTATTAAGAAGTTCACACAAAACCAAAATGCCGTACTATTAAGTGGATACCAATTCTTTTTAGGTGGTGTTTTACTAATTATCATTGGATATTTAATGGGAGGACACATTACATTTGGATTTAATCTGGGCCTTCTTGTATTGATTCATTTAGCTCTTGTATCCGCTATCGCCTATACGATTTGGGGATTGTTATTATCTGTAAATCCTGTTAGTAAGATTGGTGTCTATATGTGCGTAACACCTATCATCGGTGTGATTTTATCAAGTGTTGTATTACATGAATCCAATCAGGCATTCCAACTATCAAGTTTAATTGCATTGTTACTTGTAAGTTTAAGTGTATTTTTAGTCAATAAAGAAACACAGGCAGATTAAGTTCTGTCTTTTTCTTTGCCTAAAAAAAGATCCTAGGCTTATCTAGGATCTAATAATTCAAAGCAGCGCCCTACATCACTTGGATAATGAGCATCACTTGCAGTAACAATTTGTACATTATTTTCTTTTAGGATATTTCTAAAATCAGCATTTAAGCCAATATCAGGATGATGATATGAATAATGAGCTTTAGTGTTATCTTCCATTTTAATGTTGTATTCATTTGCCAGACGAGCGATATGATGGTAGGTAGGATGTAAATCGTAGCCTGGATCAATCGAATACAATTTGATCACATCTGGATGACCCACTTGATCAAAGAGATTGGATTGGATTAGTTTTTCAATAGCGCCATAATAGGACTTATAAATATTAGAAGGATCATTTTTGTTCCAAAGTAATTCTTTAGAAAAGGCATCCATATCATATAGATAACCATCTACAGAGTGCACACTGCCAACTAGAAAGTCAAAATGGTAGTTTTTAAGGATGGAGGATAATAGACTTTCTGTTTCAGGCGTATAACAAACTTCAAGGCCAAAACGTACATCGATGTCAAAAGTTTCTTTTTTTAATGCTTCAATTAATTTTAAATAATCATCTATGGAGTTTTTTTGTTTCTTTAAAAACCACTCTTCTTGTAATTTAGATACTTCACAAACTCTTTTATAACAGTCTTTAAATTCAAAAAATCTATGTGTGTGATCTAATATTTGAAGATGAGTAATCCCTTTTTCTTTGGCAGCATCAATAAACTTATGAACATATTCAATGCTTAAATCACCATTTTCTAAATGTGTATGTGCGTCAATCATAGTACCATCCCATCCTATTTCTTATAAGTAGATACTCTAATCATACCATTGATTTTTTCAATTGGAGAAATATCAACTTCTGAATCTAAATCAATAATTGTATACGCAATATCTTTTTTAGATTTATTCATTAAGTTTTCAATATTAGCATCCTTAAAAATATCTGTGATTTGAGAAATCATTTTAGGCTTATTTTCATGAAGACAAGTGATTCTAAATGGTGAATTCATATCCATCTTCGCATTTGGTAAATTGACAGAATTTGAAATATTTCCATAAGTTAAATAATCCATCAGTTCCTGAGCGGCTTTTACAGCACAATTCTCTTCACTCTCTTCGGTTGAAGCACCTAAGTGAGGAATTGCAATGACTTTATCATTTTGAATAACTTTTAAACTTGGAAAATCAGTCACATAAGATTCAACTTTGTTGTCATCTAATGCTACCAATAGAGCATCTTCATCAACGAGGCCACCACGAGCAAAGTTTAATAATTTGACGCCATCTTTCATCTTGTCAAAACTATCTTTATTGATAAAGTTTTTAGTTCCATCATTTAAAGGCACATGAATCGTAATAAAATCACATTGACGATATAAATCATCAATATTTGTGACATGATTTACATATCGAGATAAGTTCCATGCAGCATCGACTGACATATATGGATCATATCCATAAACTTTCATACCAAAGCGTAAGGCTAGATTGGCAACCTGGATACCAATGGCACCACAACCGATGACACCTAGTGATTTACCGGTTAATTCATGTCCAGCATATTTCTTTTTTTGTTTTTCAATATCTTTTGCGATGTTCTCATTTTCTTTTTGCGTTTTGATCCATTCAATACCATGATAAATATCACGACTTGCAAGTAACATACCCGCAAATACAAGTTCTTTTACGGCATTACTATTTGCGCCTGGAGTATTGAATACGGCAATCCCTTTTTTAGTACAAGTATCAATATCAATGTTGTTGACACCAGCACCTGCACGAGCGATGGCTTTAAGGTTGGTATTATATTCAATATCATGAAGATTGGCACTACGAACTAAAATGGCATCTTCATCTTCCATGTTTTCGTTTACTTCATAATCTGGCGTAAACTGATCTAAACCAATTTGTGCAATATTGTTGTAGAGTTTTATTTTAGACATTATAATTCTCCTCTTCAAATTTCTTCATAAATGCAATTAGGGCTTCTACACCTTCAAGTGGCATGGCATTATAAATACTTGCACGCATACCACCAACCGTTCTATGACCTTTAATATTTACAATTCCTGCTTCTTTTGCTTCTTTAACAAATTTAGTATCTAGATCCTTATCACCAGTCACAAAAGGAACATTTGTATAAGAACGATCTTCAGGTACAACAGGATTTGAATAGAGTTTAGAAGCATCGATATAGTCATATAATAATTTAGCTTTTTGACGATTGATCTTTTCCATGTTTTCCAATCCACCAATTTGTGTTTCTAGCCATTCAAGTACTAAACCACAAATATAGATGGCATAAGTAGGTGGCGTATTGAACATAGAATCATTGTCAGCATATGTTTTGTAGTTTAACATGCTTGGTGTTTTTTCATCAGCTAAACCAATCAAGTCTTTTTTTATGATAACCACAGTTAAACCTGCAGGCCCCATATTCTTTTGGGCACCGGCAAAAATTAAATCATATTTAGAAACATCCGTTCTTTCACTTAAAATACAACTTGATAAATCTGCAACTAATAACTTTCCTTCATGTGGAGGAAGTTCTTTATATTTAGTTCCATAGATTGTGTTGTTCTCACAAATATATACATAATCAGAATCTTCACTTAAATCTTCTTGTTTAATTTTAGGAATATACGTAAAGTTATCTTCTGCACTTGACGCGACTACATTTACTTTTCCTAATTTTTCATGTTCTTTTAAAGCTTTTTTTGTCCATTGACCCGTATTGATCAAATCTACGTTATGTTTTTCAAGGTTCATAGGAATCATAGTAAATTGTAAAGAAGCACCTCCTTGTAAGAATAAAATTTCATATTCATCAGGAATGTTCATCAATCTTTTTAATCTTGCTTTACAAGTATCTATAATATCCTGGAATTCACTGGAACGGTGGGACATCTCCATAACACTCATTCCACTATTATGAGCATCTAACATTTCGCTTGCAGCTTTTTTTAAGACCCATCCTGGTAAGCATGCGGGACCGGCACTAAAGTTATATACACGTGTCATATTGTTACCTTGGTGAAAATATTTCCACCTTTCCTTTCTTTATGTTTCAAGATTATACATTTATTTACATTATATTTCAAGGAATTTGTTCATAAATTGAATTCAGGTGTACTTAAAATCAAAACAAATCATTTAACGAAACCTTAACAGAACCATTCTTTTTGTTTAACAAACATGCATTATGATATGTGTGTCGAAAGAAAAGAGGACAAGGAAAATATGAATAAGTTTTTAAAAGGCGCAATGATCGTAGGATTATCTGCAGCTATGGTAGGATGTAGTTCAAATACTGCATCCGATGACAGTGATTCAAAAAATGAAAGTTTAAGCGGAACAATTACAGCCGCAGGCTCAAGTGCATTGAAACCATTGGTTGATGTTGCAGCCGAACAGTTTTCAAACGAAAACCCAGATGTTTCTATTACAGTAGATGCTGGTGGTTCAGGAGAAGGTTTAAAACAGGTAGCTGATAAAACGGTTACACTAGGAAACTCCGATGTGGCAGCTGAAGAAAAATTAGATAAGGATCAAGCTAAAGATTTAGTCGATCACCAAGTGTGTGTTGTAGCAATGGCTCCAATCGTAAATAAAGATGTTGGTGTTAAAGATTTAACCAAACAACAATTGATTGATATCTTCACAGGAAAAACAACGAACTGGAAAGATGTTGGTGGACCAAATGAAGACATTGTCTTAGTTACTCGTCCAACTTCATCAGGAACAAGAGCCACATTCCAAAAATATGCATTAGATGGAAATGAAGAAGCAAGCAACGCTTCAATGGAAACAGATGATTCTGGTGTGTTGTTACAAAATGTAACAGATACAAAGGGTGCCATCGGTTATGTAGCATTATCTTACTTAGTAGACAATGACGATGTAGATACAGTCGCAATTGATGGCGTTGAACCAACATTAGAAAACACATATAGTGGTGACTACAAAGTTTGGACATTTGAGCACATGTATACAAATGGAGAGCCAGATAAAGCTACAAAAGCATTCTTAGATTACATCATGGGTGAAAAATTCGGTAAGAAAATGGAATCATTAGGCTATGGTGTTTCTAGCAAAATGGAAAAAACAGATCACTAATTGCGAGTTCTTTAACGGACATTGAAATATATGTCCGTTATTCATTTAGTTTGGAGGAATTTGATGAGTCGTAAAAGCATGTTTTGTAAAGAATATTTTTGGCAGATTCTCGTTACAATTGGTGGTCTGTTCGTGATATTTGTAACTCTATTAATTGGAGCTTTTCTAGTTTATAAAGGTTCTGATACATTTTTAAAATTTCATCATACTCTACAAGAGTTTCTTGGCAGTGCAAACTTTGCACCAATGGATAATGCCAGTTCAAAAGGACATGTAGGAGCCTTGATCTTTATTGTTGGATCGCTATGTGTTTGTGGATTGGCCTTATTGATTGCCACACCATTTGCGTTAGGATCATCTATTTTTATGACAGAAATTTCACCTAAGTTTGGTGAAAAATTCTATCGTCCTATGGTAGAAATTTTTGCCGGAATTCCTAGTGTTGTCTATGGATGGGTTGGATTAACGGTCTTGATTCCGTTCTTAAAGAAAGTATTTGATTTGCAGGTAGGACACTCTATACTTGCAGCAAGTCTTGTTTTATCCATTATGATATTTCCATCGATTACCAGTGTTGCCAGTGATGCGATTCGAGCTGTTTCAAAAGAAACACGAATGGCTGCTTATGGACTTGGCTCAACACGCTGGCAAACAATTTATCGTGTTGTAATTCCTGCTGCATTACCTGGAGTCATTTCAGGTATTGTATTAGGACTCGCAAGAGCGTTTGGTGAAGCTTTAGCTGTTGCGATGGTCATTGGTCAGACAACGGCTTTACCAACAAGTATTTTCTCCACTTCAAAAACACTAACAACGGAAATTGCAGCTCAAATGGGAAATGCGATGGAAGGTGGAGAAATGAAGGCAGCCCTATGGACAATGGCTTTATTGTTATTCTTGATTTCGTTATTGTTTATTACTATTATTCATAAGTTTTCAAAACCGAAAGGAGAATAGAGATGGATTCTAGAATTAAAAGAGCAAAAATGATGGATCAATTCATGACAATCGTCTTCTATGGTATCGCCTTATTCTTCTTTTTACTTCTTGTAGGCTTTGCCGGTAAAGTTATTATTGGGGGCTTGTTAGGGGCTAAACCAGAAATGTTTGGCTTTACTCGATCTGGCAGCATTGGAAATCAAGTTTTCAATACCATTTATTTAGTATTCATATCTTTACTTGTTTCAGTGCCAATTGGGGTATTAGCCGGCATTTATTTGGCGATGTACGCAAAACCAGGTCTTGTAACACGCTTTTTAAGAACTTGTATTGAAACATTGTCTTCTTTACCAAGTATTGTTGTAGGTTTATTTGGATATTTGATTTTCTTAGTTGTATTAGGACTATCAAAAAGTTTATTGGCAGGAGCCCTGTCTATATCAATTCTAAGTTTACCTTTGATTACAACAACTACAGAAGATGCGATAAAAGGTTTGCCTGAAGGCTATTATCATGGAAGTATGGGACTTGGAGCAACAAAGTGGCAAACTATATTCCATGTACTATTGCCAGCATGCCTATCACGTATTATGACCGGTGTTATTTTAGCGGCTGGTCGTGGATTTGGTGAAGCTGCTGTATTACTTTATACAACTGGTTCAGGAAGCGATTTGCGTTGGAATAATTTTAGTTTTACATCTCCAACATCACCTATTAATGTACTTAGACCAGCTGAAACATTATCCATCCAAATCTGGAACTTACAAACCAATGGACAAGATCGAGCATTGGCTAATTTATCTAGTGCTGTGTTGATAATTTTAGTATTG
Organism: Holdemanella sp. MSK.7.32; assembly: GCF_024460475.1. Taxonomy (GTDB): domain Bacteria; phylum Bacillota_I; class Bacilli_A; order Erysipelotrichales; family Erysipelotrichaceae; genus Holdemanella. The sequence goes on from NZ_JANFYN010000004.1 coordinate 9,804, forward strand.
GCATTTAGTATTGGAGCCAATGTCTGGTCAAGACACATTTCCAAAAAACAAGCTGGATTAGAGAAATAGAAAGGTTACGTATGAATAATAAATTTACAGTGAATGATCTGAATTTATATTATGGTGATTTTCATGCCTTAAAGAATATAAATTTGGATATCAAAGAAAAAGAAATTACAGCGTTTATCGGTCCTAGTGGATGTGGTAAATCAACATTCTTAAAAACATTGAATCGAATGAATGATTTGGTGGAAAGTACTAAAATCACAGGTGATATTTGTTTAGATGGAACGGATATCTACAAAAATATGGATGCGATTGAATTAAGACGTAGAGTTGGAATGGTATTTCAACAGCCTAATCCATTCCCAAAAAGTATTTATGACAATATTGCGTATGGCCCAAGAATTTTTGGAATCAAAAAGAAAAGTGAATTGGATGAAATTGTTGAAAGAAGTTTAAGACAAGCTGCCATTTGGGATGAAGTGAAGGATCGTCTACATAAATCAGCTTTAGGAATGTCAGGTGGCCAACAACAACGCTTATGTATCGCAAGAGCCTTGGCTATGCAGCCGGAAGTATTGTTGATGGACGAACCTACAAGTGCTCTAGATCCAATTTCAACTAGTAAGATTGAAGAATTGACTTTAGAATTGAAAAAAGACTATACAATCGTTATTGTTACTCACAATATGCAGCAAGCTATGCGTATTAGTGATAAAACAGCCTTCTTCTTATTAGGTGATTTAATTGAGTATAGTGATACAGAAACATTGTTCTCAACGCCAAAAGAAAAGAAAACAGAAGACTATATTACAGGGAGGTTTGGATAATGGTTTTGCCTACAAAGTTTTTAAAACAAACAAGACAGTTAGAACTGACTATGACACAAATGTCTCAAGACTGTTTAAAAGGATTGTGGTTTTGCAAGCACGCTATTTTAGATGGAAACAAAACTTTAGTTCAAGATGTTTCGCAAATGCATGAAGAAGTGAGTGAACAAGGAAGAGAAGCTGAACAAATTTGTATGAAGATTCTTCTTCTACAACATCCTGTTGCAAAGGATTTAAGACGTATTACTGTCGCTACAAATACGCTTCGTGATTTAACACGTATTATGGATCAAGAAAAAGAAGTTTCAGAATTAATTTGCGCATTGAATATGGACGATTTAGTTGTGGATGATTGTATTAAACAACAGTTTTCAATTGCCAAGAAAATGATTAATCTGGCTATTGAAGCATTTGTCCAAAAAGATGAAATGGCAGCAAACCAAGTGATTGAAATGGACATAAAAGCAGATGAACAATATAATCGAGCTAAAGAAGTTTATGTAGACTTATTAGCTAAAAAAGAACTTGATACAGGTACTTTAGTGGATGTGTTACTTGTTGGTAAATATTTAGAGAGAATCTGTGATCATTGTGTAAACATTGGAAAATGGGTTCTTTATCAAAAGTCTGGTATTTTTGAAGCAATTGAATAAAACAAAAAAGCTGTAAGCAAATTTGCTTACAGCGTATTTTTTACTTGGTGGAGCGTATCGGGATCGAACCGATGACCCCCTGCGTGCAAGGCAGGTGCTCTCCCAGCTGAGCTAACACCCCAAGTGCCTTTTAATATTACCTAATAATTTTGGAAAATGCAAGCTTTTTTTGGTAAAATTAAATTATGAAAAAGAAATGGACATGGATCATTATATTATGTATATTCAATTTCAGCTTAATGGGCTTTATTTTAACACACCCCACACCAAATTCGAAAGAAGCGACAAAGGTTGTAAAAAATGTTTCTACAAAAAAACAGGAAGAAAAAAAATCATTTACATTTGTAGGTGTAGGTGACAACTTGTATCATGGTGCGATGTATTGGTACCCATACCAGAGGGATGGATATTATAATTTTGATTCCTATTATGAAATGACAAATAAATATACACAAAATGCAGATTTGGCATATATCAATTTTGAAACGTTATGCATAGGAGAAGAGTATGAATTGAGTGGATACCCTACTTTTAATGGACCTACAGAAATTCTGTCTTCAGTCAATAAGGCTGGCTTTGATTGGTGGAGTTTAAGTTCAAATCACTCTATGGATCGGGGTGCTGAGGGTTTATTAACACAGATTGATTTGATTCGAAAGAATTATCCAGATGTTATTACGACGGGTTCGCATACGTCTTTAAAGGACAAAAAGCGTACATTAGTAAAAGAAATCAATGGAATCAAAGTAGGATTTCTTGGATATACCTATGGCTTGAATGGATTTAGTGTGCCTGAAGATAAGCCGTGGCTTGTGGATTTGATTGATAAGGATCAAATGAAAAAAGATATGGAAACCTTAAGCAAAGTGAGCGATGTCCAATTGGTTTCTATGCATTGGGGTGAAGAATATCAAACAGAGCCAACTGAAGAGCAGAAAGATTTGGCAAATTATTTAAATGAGCTAGGTGCTGAGGTTGTGATTGGTTCACACCCACATGTTATTGAACCGGCAAAAGTTATTAAAGGAAAGAAACAAGATACACTTGTGTATTATTCATTAGGAAATTATACAAGTGCACAGGATATGGATTCAACAATGGTTGGTGGAATGGCAAGCTTTACATTGAACTATGATCCGAACACAAAAAAGACGTCTTTTGCAGATACTAAATTTATTCCATTGATTACATGGTTTGATGTAGGGTATAATGCATGGAAGACTTACCCAATCGAAGATTACAATGATTCGCTTGCACAAACACATAACTTAGCTTCGGATTATGATCTTTCAAAAGAATGGGTGCAACAGTTTGTCCAGTCTGTAATGCAAGATTGTGATGGAGTAGAGGTGGTTTTAGAATGAGTCAAAATCAAAAGACAATAGCCGAAAATCGTAAGGCAAGACATGAATATGAGTTGTATGATCGTTTTGAAGCAGGTTTAGTGCTTCAGGGAACAGAAATTAAAAGTATTCGAAGAGGAAAAGTTCAATTAAAGGACAGTTATATCAGTTTTCAAAAAGGGGAAGCTTTTATTAAAGGTATGCATATTTCTCCTTATGAATTTGGAAACCGATTTAATCATGATGAAACGCGTGATCGCAAACTCTTAATGCATAAACAGGAAATTCAAAAATTGGAGCAATCTGCGCGTGTTAAAGGGTATACGGTTGTACCTGTGAGAATTTATTTATATAAAGGATTAGCTAAACTTGAGATAGCTTTGGCGAAAGGTAAAAATCTTCATGATAAGCGTGAGTCTCAAAAGGCGAAGGATGCGCAAAGAGAGATTCAAAAAGCCTTGAAAAATCAGTATTAATAGATTATACTGATGTTCCTTGGGGATGTTCAGGCATTCGATGAGTAAATGTTTGGATTCAGCCACAGCCACGAAGGATACGTGTAATAACCAACTTAAATTAATTGCTAAAAATAAACTTGCTAATGTATTTGGTATGAACCAAAGCATGGCTTTCGCTGCTTAATTTTATTGCCTACGTTTGGCTTCGCAGCCCCTTTCTGAAATTTCGCTTTCTTATTTCAGACTGAGTGTTAAAGAAAAGAAGATAGAAATAAGTATTGGCTAGCTGCTTATTTTGAATCAACTATAGCTAACCCAAAAGAATTTTTGTTTCCATCCAAAACTTTTGGATAACTAGATGGAAAAAGCTGTAAACGCTGTCTCGTGGGACTTTGCTTAGACAGGAGTTCGATTCTCCTCATCTCCACCAAAGACAATCAACGCCCTTATTTAAAGGGCGTTTTAATTTATCGTGATGTATTTTTGAAGTATAATAAATAAGAAAGAAGGTATAGTATGAGAATTGCAGTCAGTTATAAAGATGGAGAAGTGTTCCAACATTTTGGGCATAGCTCAGAATTTAAAATCTATGAAACTGATCATAATGAAATTATTAAGAGTGAAGTGATTACAGTCGAAGGACATGGACATGTTAGTGTTTCGAATGCTCTAAAAGAACAAAATGTAAACATTGTACTTTGTGGTGGTATTGGACAAGGGGCTAAAACTGCATTGGCTGGTTTTGGGATTCATTCTTTTGGTGGTGTAACCGGAAATGCGGATGAGGCTGTTAAGAAATATTTAAGTGGACAACTAGAATTTACAACGGATGTGACTTGTACAAAACATGAATCTGGCGAAAGTCATTCTTGTGGTGGACGTTGCCATTAATTCTTGATTTTTTCTTTTGACACACCTTGTATTTCGGTCTATAATCTAGGCAACAATAGTGATAAGGATATGAATGCATTCTATTCAAATGTAGAGAGAGTGTGGTTGGTGAAAACACTTTGCGAATGTATGTATTTACTCCCTTTGAATTGCCCTTGAAAAAGTGTGCCGTAATTCTTGCGTTAAAAGGTTTGAGGTGTATACAGTAATTGTATAAACAAAGGTGGTACCGCGTGCGACAGACGTCCTTTGATGGCTGTCGCTTTTTATATGGAAAAATGGAGGAAAGTAAAATGGAATTAGTGAATGTATTAGAAAATGAACATTTATCTATGTTGAACCACTCATGTGCTCATATGATGGCTCAAGCTGTTAAGCGTTTATATCCAAATGCTAAATTCTGGGTAGGACCTGTTATTTCTGAAGGTTTCTACTACGATATGGATTTAGGAGATGTAAAATTAAAAGAAGAGGATTTGGCAAAAATCGAAAAAGAAATGAAGAAAATTGCCAAAGACGGAAAGAGAATTGTTCGTGAAGAAATCTCTAAAAAAGATGCTTTAGAAATGTTCAAGGATGATCCTTATAAAATTGATTTGATCAACGGATTAGAAGATGGAAATATCACAATCTATCGTCAAGGTGAATTTGCGGACTTATGTCGTGGACCTCACGTTGAGACTGTTAAGATGTGTAAAAACTTTAAATTGTTGAAACATTCTGGTGCTTACTGGAAAGGTGATGCAAACAATAAAATGCTTCAACGTGTTTATGGTATTTGTTTCGATACAAAAGAAGAATTGGAAGCTCACTTAGAAGCTTTAGAAGAAGCTAAAAAACGTGACCACAAGAAATTAGGGAAAGAAATGGGCTTATTCACAATTAGTGAATTTGCGCCAGGTATGCCTATCTTCTTGCCAGATGGAATGATTTTACGTAACATCTTGGAACAATACTGGTACCAAGAACACGCAAAAGAAGGATACCAATTCATTAAGACTCCAATTATGATGTCAAAAGAATTGTGGGAATTGAGTGGACACTGGGATCACTACAAAGACAATATGTACACTTCAATGGTCGATGATCGTGAATTCGCAATCAAACCAATGAACTGTCCAGGAGCTTTATTAGTATATAATTCAACTTTACATTCATATAAAGATTTACCATTGCGTTTAGGGGAATTAGGACAAGTACACCGTCACGAAGCAAGTGGTGCATTGAATGGATTGTTCCGTGTGCGTACATTCACACAAGATGATGCGCATTTATTTGTAACTCCTGATCAATTGGAAGAAGAAGTTAAAAAAGTATTACAATTGGTAGATCGTATTTATTCTGTATTTGGTTTACCATATGAAATTGAATTATCAACACGTCCAGAAAGTGGATATATTGGATCTGAAGAAATCTGGGATGCTTCAGAAAAAGCATTGGCACAAGCTTGTGTTCACGCAGGTAAAGAATATAAAGTAAATCCTGGAGATGGTGCATTCTATGGACCTAAATTGGATATTCATATCAAAGATAGCTTAGGACGTGTATGGCAATGTGGTACTGTACAGTTGGATATGAACTTGCCTGAAAGATTCGAATGTAAATATGTAGATGCAGATGGAACAAAGAAAACTCCAATTATGTTACACCGTGTAGTTTATGGATCAGTTGAACGTTTCATTGGTATTTTGATCGAACACTTTGGTGGACACTTCCCATTATGGTTAGCTCCACGTCAATTTGTGGTAATTCCAGTACACCACGAAAAACATGTTGAATACGCAAATAAAGTATGTGATGCATTAACAGCATTAGGAATGCGTGCAACAGTAGATTCTCGTAACGAAAAATTGGGTTATCGTGTTCGTGAGGCGCAGCTACAAAAGGTTACTTACCAAATCGTAGTTGGTGATGGAGAGCAAGAAAATAATACAGTTACAATTCGTCAGAGTGGTAAAAAGGATAGTGTTACATTATCTTTAGATGAAGCTTTAGCTAAATTTAAAGCTGAAGTAGACAACAAAACATTGTTTGGAAAGTAAGAGTTTAGAGGTCAAAAATTGACCTCTAAATTTTTTTTATCTTTTTTAAAAAAATTGCTTGCAATAAGTTTTTATCCATGTTATTATTAACGGGCGTTACAGATAACGCAGGTTGTTCTAAAAAATAAGTATTCTGGAAATATTCTTGGAGAAGTACTCAAGTGGCTGAAGAGGTGCCCCTGCTAAGGGTATAGGTCGGGAAACTGGCGCGAGAGTTCAAATCTCTCCTTCTCCGCCATCTTATTTTTGGAAAATTATGGTCCAGTGGTGTAGTGGTTAACATGCCTCCCTGTCACGGAGGAGATCGTGGGTTCGAGTCCCATCTGGACCGCCATTCATGCAGATGTAGTTCAATGGTAGAACACAGCCTTGCCAAGGCTGATACGGGGGTTCAATTCCCCTCATCTGCTCCATTTAAAATTAAATATTGGTCCAGTGGTGTAGTGGTTAACATGCCTCCCTGTCACGGAGGAGATCGTGGGTTCGAGTCCCATCTGGACCGCCATTTAGAAGTTTAAGTCATCTTAGGATGACTTTTTTCTTTATATTGACTATTGTTTTGTTTCTTAGTTTAATAAACCTATGATTATTAATGCGAGTGGAAGAACAGATATTGTAGCATATTATATGGATTGGTTTGTGAACTGCTGGAATGAAGGGTATTTTGATGTAAGAAACCCTTTTAATCCAAAACTTGTCAGTCGTATCTTTGTATCTGATGTAGATATGATTGTATTTTGTACAAAAAATCCATTGCCATTGCTTGATACAATACATTTATTTTCTGTACCCATTCAGCTACAAGTTACCATCACTGGATACTTTAAAGATATGGAACATCAAGTACCTGACAAAGGAGAAATCATTGCGTGTGTTCAAAAACTGTCTTCTTATCTAGGAAAAGAAAATGTATGTGTGCGATATGATCCAATTCTTTTGAATTCCAAATATAATGTTGATTATCATGTTCGTGCCTTTAATAAATTATGCACAATGTTAAAAGGATATGTATCTAAAATAATTGTCTCTTTTGTGGATGATTATAAAAATGTTCGAAATAATCATTTGGATTATCATGAACCCTCTAATGAGGAATATCTTAAGTTAAAAGAAGCTTTTGAAAAGAATGATATGAAGATTGTTAGTTGTATGGAAAATAAATATCATATTGGTGATGAAAAGGATTGCTGCATCAGCATTAAATATGCCTTTGAAAGAACAGGCAAGCTTTTTAAAGAATGGAAGGCAAGAGATTGCCATTGCGTGAATATGGTGGATGTTGGTGCTTATAATTCATGTTTACACGGATGCAAATATTGCTACGCCAATTTTGATTCCAAACAAATTGTATCAAACTATAAGATGCATGATGTGAACTCTAGTTTATTGATTGGACATTTGAATTTGGATGATCAAGTCAAAATACGAAGAAAATAAAATGAGTGAAGCTAGTTTATTTTGCTTCACTCATTAATTTTGTATAGATTTTTGTTAGTTGCTCTTTTTCATCGTTTGTCATTTTTCTTTCGGTCGCATCATGACTTTCTGATGTTCCTTCATGTCCATCAATGACTTTTCCATTCTTTACAACTAGCACTAGAGGAACATATAGGGTTAAAACACCTTCATCGTTATTTGACATATAATCTTGGATATATGGTTCAATAATCGCTTTTTGATCATCTGTATAAAGACGATTCTTTTCTTCGTCTCTTACTTTTACATATTGGATGTCGATCCCATTGTCTTTTGCGACTTTCTTTAAAATGGGTTTAGCTTCTTTGCACCAAGGACAACTTGAAAATCCGAAATATAAAACACCCGATTTTTCTTGAGTGAAGTATTGAATGGCTTCATCAAAGCTAATTTCATTAAAATTTGTTTTAGTATTGTCTTTTTCGTTGCACTTTTCTTCTTCGCTTGTTACATCACAAGCTTTTTTTGAAGTCGAAGTTGTACTCTTTGTTGGTGCTTGACACGCACATAATGTAAGAGTTAAAAGTATAAGTAATATTTTTTTCATGTTCCTAATATACAAATAAAATAAAAAAAAGTAAATAAAAAAGCTCCGATTTCTCGAAGCTTAAAAATCTTAGTGGGGCGGCTGACGCGATTCGAACGCGCGAGTGACGGAGCCACAATCCGCTGTGTTAACCAACTTCACCACAACCGCCATGTTTGCTTGACGCTTAAATAATATACCATGTGATTCTGTACTTTGCAAGCAAAAAAGTAAAATAAATTAAAAAAAGTGTATTTTTTTTCGTATAAGAGTATATGAAGGTAAAAGAGATGGAAGTGGAACAGCGCCCACGAGAAAAAGCGCTACGCTATGGCTTAGAATCTTTGAGCGATTTAGAGTTGGTTGCCTTGATTCTTCAAAGCGGGAATAAAAATCGTTCCGTATTCGAAATTGCATCCGATGTATTGAAAGAAAGTGAAGGTTTATCAAAATTAATGTCAATGCATGTAAATACATTGATGCAGATTCAAGGAATACGAGAAGTTAAAGCTTTACAGCTTCTGGCAAGTGTGGAACTCAGTAAACGTGTCATTAGATCAAAGGTATATCATGCCTCCATTATGAGACCTGAAGATGTGATTGAATGGTTTGAATTTGAGTATGGCTCTTTGCCACAAGAATGTTTTATTGCTCTGTATTTAGATACAAAAAGTAAACTCATTTCTCATCGTGTTTTGTTTAAGGGAACATTGAATGAAAGTGTAGTACATCCTAGAGAAGTGTTTAAAGAGGCTTTTCTTCAAAACGCAAACTCCGTTTTGATTGCCCATAATCATCCTTCTGGTGATTGTACACCATCCAAAGCAGATTTTGAGGTAACCTATAAAATGGTTCATGTCGCAATGACAATGGGAGTGAATTTAATTGATCACATTATTGTAGGACAAAATCAATATTATTCGTTTAAAGAGCATAAATATCTCGATTGAAAGAAGGAGGCTTTATCGCTATAATATAAGTTAGTTTGGGGGATATTATGCGTAAATTTACTCGAATTCAAAAAAGATTACTGACGACAATTGTCGTTTTATGTATACTAGCATGTGCAATGTTTGGCTTAAGACAAAACTCCATCACGAATATTGGATATAGTGCATGGACATATTTAAAGTATGGATTGATTCAATATCCGCTGTCTTCAATTGGAAATGCAGTTAATGATTTTGCGAATCTTTGGCATGCTTATGATGATAATGAATATTTGTCAAAACAATTGGCAGAACAAAAGAATTATCAGACGGCATATGAAGATGAAAGAAATAAAAATAAACAACTTGAAGGGTTGCTTGAAATGAAAGGCGGATTTGGGGATGCTAAAACAATTAGTGTATCAGTTTTAGAACGTTCAAGTGATTCGTGGTTGCAGACTGTGACGATTTCAGCTGGCAAAAAACAAGGGGTAGAAAAGAATATGCTTGTGGCAACAAGTGATGGTGCCATTGGCTTGGTTGAAAGTGTTCAAACAATGACGAGCACTGTACAATTGTTGACAAGCCAGCATTTAAGTAATGATATTGCGATAAAGATGTCTTTGGAAGATGGTACAAGTGTAGAAGGTGTTTTACAATCGTATGATACAGAAAAAAAGGCATATCGAGTATCTTTATTTGACAATGATGCGATTGTCACAAAAGGACAAAAAGTTGCGACAAGTGGTAAGGGTGGAAACTATCCGAGTGGAATTTTGATAGGTGAAGTAAAAGATGTATCTTTAAATGATGACTCCATTATTTCAACTGTCTATGTATCACCTGTATCCAATATGAAAAGTTTTGACTATTGTCTTGTGATTGGAAAAGAGGAGAGTAAATGATAAATAAGGAACGTTATTCATTTATTTTCTTAGCCATTTTAGCTATGTTAGATCAATTGATTGCTTCTTTGTTTGGCGTTGATTTTACATATTCCTCACTATCTTTAGTTAGCCATCTATGTTTTTGTGGATGCCTATTAGTAGTGTTTCATGAAAGAAGTTTAAATCGGTTTCTATATGCTTGTTTATGTGGCCTTTGTGTGGGAATGTTTTTTACTTCAGACTGGCTTGTTAAGATGCTTTTGTTTGGCTTGTTTGGCTGGGCTATTGGCTTTTTTCAAGAAGCGATGGATCAAGATCACTGGGTACAATTTGGGATTGTATTCCTAATGATGTTTGTGAATGATTTAATTTGTTTTTTTGGCGCAAAGATCTTCGGATATCTCACAATGAGCTTTGTGAAATGGTTTATTCACGTTGAAGCTTTGACATTGATTTTTAATGGTGTGGCTATATTCGTGTTGATCTATATTATTACAGTATTCATGCGATATGCGACAATCAAAGATATTCGATTTAAACGGATGGAAAAGTTGAAAATGCAAAATATTCGAAGGAAATGAGTCAGGGATTCGTTTCCTTCTTTTCATATATGTTAAAATAGAAGAAAAGAGGTACGCGTATGAAAAAACTATTATTATTAGATGGAAACTCCATGCTATTTCGTGCATATTATGCAACGTTATATACACATAGAATGACTACATCCAATGGCATTCCAACCAATGCGGTTTATGGCTTTGTGATGATGTTGAACAAGGCAATTGACATTATTGAACCAGATAAGATTTTAGTGGCTTGGGATGCAGGAAAACCTACGTTTAGACACAAACAATTTGAAGCGTATAAAGGAACACGAAAACCATTGGATGAAGAATTGATTGTTCAATTTCCAATTGTTAGAGAATACTTGGATGCGGCTGGAATCAAACGTTATGAACAAGAAGGTTATGAAGCTGATGACATTATTGGAAGCATGGCCAAATGCTGCAAAGATGTTCAAACTACAATTCTGACTAGTGATCGTGATTTATTACAGTTGATTGATTCAAGTACACATGTTCTTTTGATGAAAAAGGGCTTAAGTGAAATGGATCTAATGGACGAACAAAATTTAATGGATACGTATGGAATTACTCCAAGTCAAGTTATTGATATGAAAGGATTAATGGGTGATACAGCCGATAATATTCCAGGCGTAGCCGGTGTTGGTGAAAAGACAGCCTTGCGTTTATTGAATCAATATTCCACTGTAGAAAATGTTTATGCTCATATTGATGAAGTAAAAGGAAAATTAAAAGAAAAGCTAGAAAAAGATAAAGATAATGCCTTCATGTCTTTAGAATTGGCTACTATTTATACAAAGATGGAGTTGCCATTTGAATTATGCGATTGTGAGTTTACAGGAATTCAAGATAATGTGAATGCATTCTATGAAAAATATGAAATGCGATCATTGGTAAATCGTACTAAACAGACTAAAGAGGAAAAATGGCCTTTAAAAGAAGTGGACCATTTTGAATTTGAAAATATGGATGACGTTATGGTTATGCCAGTATGTACTCAAGAGCCTTATTTAGATCAAAAATTGTATGGTTTTATGATTCCAAAAGATAAAACTGTTTATTATATTTCAGTAGAACATGCATTAGAGGATACAAACTTTAAAACATTGTTGGAAACAAAAGAAGTGAGTACATGGGATACAAAGGAAATGATGCATCTATTAGATCGCTATGGATTTAAATGGAATACTTTTAGTAATGACTTGCATATTGCTGGATTCTTATTGAATTCTACTGCAACAGATAGTGATGCAGTCTTAGAAGCACTTCAAATTCACCTTCCAGAATCTTTCCATGATGTATCTAAGAAGACAAAAGAGGAGCCTGCTTATAGTTTGGAAAGAGAAAAGGCAATCTATCATAGTTTGACTCAGCAACTATATGAAAAAAAGGACAAGCTTCGTGCTTCTTTAAAAGAAGAAAATGTATTGTCTTTATATGAAGATATTGAAATGCCATTAACACATGTCTTGTTTTCAATGGAACAAGAAGGTATTTCGATTCAAGAAAGTTTTTTAGATGAGTATGGAGCTTTATTAAATGAGAAATTGGATGCTCTTGCTCAAAAAATCTACTCACATGCAGGTATGATTTTTAATATCAATTCACCAAAACAATTGGCGAATGTCTTATTTGATGAGTTGAACTTAAGTTCAGGTGGAAAAAAACGTTCAACATCTGCAGATGTATTAGAGAAGCTTCGTGGAAAACATCCAATCATTGATGATATTCTTGAGTATCGAAAAATTGCGAAGGTATCCAGTACATATATTGATGGTTTGAAAAAACATATTCGTTCGGATCAAAAGATTCATACTTCTTTCAATCAGACAATGACACAAACTGGAAGACTTTCAAGTAGTGAACCAAACTTACAAAATATTAGTATTCGGGATGAGTTAGGTAAAGAAATTCGTAAGGCGTTTGTCGCCGAAGATGGCTATCACTTATTGTCTGCTGATTATTCGCAGATTGAATTAAGAATGTTGGCACATATGGCCAATGAGGATCACATGATAAAAGCGTTTAATGAAGGTTTGGATATTCATACAAAAACGGCAACTTTAATTTTTAGTTGTTCACCAGAAGCGGTAGATGAACATAAAAGAAGAATTGCCAAGACAGTTAACTTTGGTATTGTATATGGACAAACTGAATTTGGTTTATCTTCACAATTAAATATCACACGAAAAGAAGCGGGTGAATTTATGAAGATGTACTTTGAAAGTTATCCTCAGATTCACGAATATATGAATCAATTGATTGATTTCTGTAAGGAACATGGATATGTCGAAACATTATTCCACAGAAGAAGAGAGATTCCTGAAATCAACGATAAGAATTTTATGACACGAGAATTCGGTAAGCGAGCTGCCATGAATGCACCAATTCAAGGTAGTGCAGCCGATTTGATCAAGATTGCGATGTTGAAAATGGATCAAGCTTTAAAGGATGCCGATGTAAAATCAAAAATGCTTCTTCAAATCCATGATGAATTGATTTTCTTAGTGCCAGATGAAGAATTGGACTTGATGCAAAAACTTGTCAAAGAAACAATGGAAAGTGCAATGGAATTAAAGGTTCCATTAAAGGCAAGTATTAGTGTTGGAAAGTCATGGTATGAGGCAAAATAATGCCGGAAGCACCAGAAGTACAAACCGTATTAAGTACGTTGGAAGCACAAATTAAAGATGTTTCAATTGAAGATGTATTGATATATTATCCTAAGATTATTGATAATGTAGAAGTAGAAACTTTTAAAAATCAATTAATTGGGCAAACATTCCATTCGTTTAATCGACTTGGAAAATATTTGATTTTTGGTCTGGATGACTATGATCTAGTTGTTCACTTAAGAATGGAAGGTAAATTTTATCTTTATAATATGCTTTGTGAGAATAAACATATTCATATAGTATTTAAATTAAATAGTGGAACCTATATGTCGTATCATGATACAAGAAAATTTGGAAGAATGTATTTGTATCCTAAAAAAGAAGATATTCATGCATATCCTTGTTTTAAAAATGTTGGATATGATTATATGGATGAAAGAGTGAATGGAATGTATTTCTATACCTGTGTTCATTCGTTAAAACGAAATTTGAAATCCTGCCTGTTAGATCAATCGATTATGGCAGGTGTTGGAAATATTTATGCGGATGAGATATGTTTTGCCTCAGGATTAGATCCAAGAAGCCGTGCCTCAAAGCTTTCAAAGAAAGATTGTGAGAAAATAGTTTTTCAGACAAAGCGAATCTTGCAGGGTGCTACACGTTTTGGCGGAACAACCATTCGTTCTTATACCTCAAGTTTAGGGGTAACGGGACGTTTTCAACTCTATTTGAATGTACATGATCAAACACAATGTAAAGTGTGTCATCATGCTATTAAAAAATTAACTGTATCACAAAGGGGGACTTATCTATGTCCAAATTGTCAAAAAAGAAAGTAATAGGAATCACTGGATCTATGGGTTCAGGAAAGAGTGAGATTTCTCGATATTTAAGAAAAAAATATCCTGTTTTAGATTGTGATCAGGTCAATGCGGATTTATTAAAAAAGGGAAATTTGGGTTATCAGAAATTAAATGATTTGCGTATTGTTGAATTGGATTCAAATGGACAAATCATTAAGGAAAGTTTAGCTTCATATATGTTTTCTAAGGCAGAACATAGAAAACAAGTGGAAGCCATCTTGCATCCTTTGATTTTTGAACAGATGCATAAATGGATTTATGAACAAGAGAGTTCGATTGTCTTTGTGGAAATGCCAATTTTATTTGAGATTTCTGCACAAGATCATTTTGACTCAATATGGTGCGTTGTGGCTGATTTAGATGTAGCCTTATCGCGCCTACAAACCTATCGCAATTTTACTAGGGAACAAGCTTTGGCAAGACTTGTATCACAGATGAATCCGGAAGAGAAGATGGCAAAAAGTGATATTGTACTGCAAAATAATGGTACGGTAGAACAGCTGCATAAACAAATAGAAGAAGCATTAAAAGAGGAGAAGGTACATGGCGATTGAAGTGCGTTGCATAGAACATTTATCTGTTGAACAAAGACAATCTTTGTATTTGTTGTATGGTCCTTTGATGGGTAAAAGTTCAATTTGTCTATATGAATTTTTAGGTTCTATTCAAAATTCTGTTGAATTAGAAGACGTATATTTACTGTTGAATATAAATGCTTCACAATTTGATAAGGCACGAAATTATTTAGAACAATATCATTTAATTGAAACCTATGTTCATGAAGATGACATGTTGATTTTATTGTATGCTCCATTATTACCAGATAAATTTTTATGTCACGATACGTATTCAAGATTGTATTTGGCAAGTGTAGGATCAAAGTGTTTTGATAAAATAAAGGCGATGCTTCATAAAGATAAGACGATTTCTTCTGTATATACCAAAGTAGAAAGTCCTTTGGATGTTTCAATTTTAGATTCGTGGAACGAATCTAAAGAGATTGCGTACGAAAAGGTGAAACCGACAATTAAACAAAAATATGATTTTGATTTTGCGACACTCTTCAAAGGGATGGATCGGGTTTTTCCGGTACGTTATCGAACTAATGAAAATTTAGATCGTATTGCACAGATGGCACAAATATATGGAATTGATGCCAAAGATATGCGTAGATACGTGCAAAGAAGTATTAATCCTTCAACACATGTATTTGATTTGGACAAATTAAAAGAGATGGTTATGCGTAATCGTAAGGTTATGGAAACAAGTAAAGATCCATATCAGATGCCACCTGTTAAATTTTTGCAGAATAAACAAAATGGTATTCCTGTTGTGAAATCGGATCAGGCATTGATTGAACGTTTATGCACACAATTCCAGCTTTCAGTTGAAGTTGTGAATACTTTGATTGAATATACTTTGCAGCAAACACATCAACAATTTTCTAGAAATTACGTTGAAAAAGTTGCGGCAAGCTGGGTTCGCCTGGGCGTGGATTCTAGGAAGAAAGCATTGGAAATTATCAACCAAGCGCCAACAGAAAATAAAAGAGAGAAAAAAGAAGAAAAGGTTGTACTTGATGAGAAGTTCTATACGCAAAAGGAAGAAAAATCAGATACGCAAATCCAACAGGAGATGTTAGAACTTCAAAAGATGTTGAAAGAAGGTAAGTTGTAGTGAATTTAAATATTAAACTTTCAGAAGAGCAAATGATGGAAAGACAACAGAATATTGCTCGTTTAAAAGAGAATGAATGGATTCAAATATTTCTTGAACAGAATCATTTAGATGCATCTTTTGTAGAAGAAAATAGTGGCGTTTTGTTGCAGTGGATCAAGAGTGTGAGTGCATGTAGAAACTGTAAAGGATTGGATTATTGTGTACAGAAGATTCGTGGTAAGGCTACAAAATTAAAAATTGACGATTCTGGTTTCTTGAATGAATATTATGCTTCTTGTCAGTATGAACAAAAAAGAGATCAGCAATTGGCTCATCAAAGTAAATTTCGCTTTTCTCATATGTCTTTAAATGATTATTTAATCGATTTAAATGATGCCTGCTTTTTAAGTGCTGCCAAAGAAAAAGATTATATGGCAGCTTATACCCAAAGTGTGAGTAGTATACCACTAAATCAAGGTGTGTATTTATATGGAAATCCAGGGACTGGAAAGTCTTATTTAATGAAGGGAATCTGTAATTACTATGCCAAAAATAATAAGAGTGTTTCTTTTGTACAGGTTCCATTATTGATTCAGGAATTGAAACAGTTTATGACAGATAATGAATATCGTCAAAGAGTGATGAACCATTTACGCTACAGTGATGTTTTGGTTTTAGATGATATTGGAGCTGAAAGTATTACGCAATGGACGCGAGATGAAATCTTACTTCCTGTTTTAGATGAGCGTATGAATAAAGGAATGAAAACATACTTTACATCAAATTATTCAATGGAAGAATTAGAACAGCAGTATCGTCTTGTGAATAAACCAAATAATACGATTGCGAGTCTAAGAATTCTAGAAAGAATTCGTACTTTGTCCAAACCAGTTGAATTATCCGGAAAATCACGTCGTTAGTTAATAATTTCACTTTTCAAATTAGGCGTTATGGAGTAGAATAGTTATGACAGAAATGTTTAAAGGAGGAATAGAGTAATGTTAGTATCTGCTACTGAAATGATCAACAAAGCTCACGAAGGGCACTATGCGATTGGTGCTTTCAACATCAATAACTTGGAATGGACAAAAGCTATCTTAGCTGCTGCTGAAGAAGCTAAATCACCAGTTATGTTAGGAGTATCTGAAGGTGCTGCTAAATACATGTGTGGTTTCAAAACAGTTGCTGCTATGGTAAAAGAAATCCACGATGCAATGGGAATTACAGTTCCTGTAGCTTTACACTTGGACCACGGTTCATATGAAGGTGCAAAAGCTGCTATCGAAGCAGGATTTACTTCTGTAATGTTCGATGGTTCTCACTATGCATTTGAAGAAAACTTAGAAAAATCAAAAGAAATGATCGCCTTAGCACACTCAAAAGGATTATCAATTGAATGTGAAGTTGGTGGAATCGGTGGAGAAGAAGACGGTGTCATATCTGCTGGTGAATTAGCTGACCCTCAAGAATGTAAAACTATCGCTGACTTAGGTGTAGACTTCTTAGCAGCTGGTATCGGAAATATCCACGGTAAATATCCTGCAAACTGGGCTGGATTAAACTTTGATCGTTTAGAAGAAATCCAAAACGTAACAAACGGAAAACCATTAGTATTACACGGTGGTTCAGGAATCCCTCGTGAACAAGTTCAAAAAGCTATCACATTAGGTGTTTCTAAAGTTAACGTTAATACTGAATGTCAGTTAGTATTTGCTGAAGCAACTCGTAAATACATCGAAGCTGGAAAAGACCAAGAAGGAAAAGGATACGATCCACGTAAATTATTAAAACCAGGTGCTGATGCAATCACAGCATTATGTAAAGAAATGATGGAAAACTTCTTTGGTTCTGCTGGAAAAGCTGAATAATTAAAGTTTTTAAATAAAGCAGGCTTTAAGCCTGCTTTTTGCATAATTTGGAGGGGAAATATATGAAGTCAGTTGAAATTAATGATTTATTGTCTTATCACTTTTATGGAAATTTAAAAGTGAAAGATGGAGTAAAAGTCTTTGTTGATGGAGTAGCAGCTGAAAAAGACAATGCTTATGAATATACTTTAAAATGCGTAAAGGACGATAAAGTATATGATTTAACTTCTTTTGGAAAAGAAGCAGGGTTTTATATTGAAAATGAAAATTCGGTTCTATTCTGTGGAAATCGTAAGAATATTGAAAAATCTACATCTTTATATCGTTTGGCATTGAATGGTGGAGAAGCCAAAGAAATTGCTCGCTTTGATAAACCAGGAATGAATGTTTTGGGATATTTAAACGAGAATACTTTGGCTTTTATGACTAAAGAAAAACTTGTTGAAGAAGAAAGTGATTATGAAGTGTTTGATGAGATTCCTTTCTATATGAATGGTCAGGGAATCACCAATAAACATCGTACGCATTTATATACATATAATTTAGACACAAAAGAACTTGTTTGCGTTACAGAAGGTACTTTTGATGTGTCAAACGCAAAGATTCATGATGGTGCTTTGTATTATACAGGACAAAATTGGACAAGAAAACAAGCTTTATATGAAAATCTTTATAAATATGATGGCTCTGTAAGTACAGTTGTAGATGCTAAGGAAAGAAGTATCCAAAGTTTTGATTTTATGGATGGTAAATTGGTTCTTATCGCAAGCACACATGAAAAATATGGTTTGAATGAGAATCCAAAATTCTTTGATCAAGACTTTAATTTAATTGCTGATTGGCAAGAATGTGTTGGAAACAGTGTAGGTACAGATTGTGCTTTAGTTGCAGGTAATGCGACTCTAGTAAATAAAGATGCGTTATATTTTGTTTCTACGATCTATGATCACAACAATTTGTATAAATTAGAAAATGGAAACATTGAACTTGTATTTGAATGGTCAGGAACAATTCAATCTTTCGCATTTGAAGATGACACATTATATTTTATTGGAGCTGATGTGGCAAGTCTTCAACAATTGTATAAAGTTGTAGATGGTAAAGCCGTTCAATTATCTGATTTTAATAAAATGGAAGATACATATGTGGCAGATCCTGTAGAAGTTAATTTTGGTGAAGATTTAACAGGATGGGTATTATTGCCTAAAGATTATGATGAAACAAAAAAATATCCGGCTATTTTAGATATTCATGGTGGACCTAAAACAGTATATGGAAAAGTGTTCTATCATGAAATGCAAGTATGGGCAAGTAAGGGATACTTTGTATTCTTCTGTAATATTCATGGATCAGATGGACGTGGCAATGAATTTATGGACATCCGTGGAAAATATGGAACGATTGATTATGATGAATTGATGCAGTTTACAGATAAAGTCTTAGAAACATATCCTCAAATTGATTCAAGCAGAGTTGGTGTAACTGGTGGAAGCTATGGTGGATTTATGACAAACTGGATCATTGGTCATACAGATCGTTTTGCGTGTGCTGCTAGTCAAAGAAGTATTGCCAACTGGATCTCATTCTCTCAGACAAGTGATATTGGACCATACTTTGCACAAGATCAACAATCTGCTACATATGATGAAAATCCAGAAAAATTGTGGTGGCATTCACCATTGAAATATGCACGTAATGTGAAAACACCAACATTGTTTATTCACTCTGATGAGGATTATCGTTGTCCACTTTGTGAAGGCCTACAAATGTTGAATGCTTTATTAGATCAGAATATTGAAGCTCGCATGTGCTTGTTCCATGGTGAAAATCATGATTTATCACGTACGGGACTTCCTCAACATCGTTTGCGTCGTTTAAATGAAATCACAAATTGGATGGAAAAACATTTAAAATAGATGGCTTTTGGAATTTACAATATTTTTCTAGATTATCCGGATTGAATAGGCTATAATAGATAGGCATTACCTTGAAATGGGGGAAAATGAATGGAAAAAGTCATTAAAATTGAAGGTGGACATGATTTAAATGGAACAGTACGTATTAGTGGTTCAAAGAATGCGACTGTGGCTTTAATTCCAGCATGTGTTTTAGGAAATGAGCCGGTTACAATTTATGGTGTACCTAATATTTCAGATGTACAGTCTTTGATCGTTTTATTAAATGAACTTGGTGTTTATGTTGAAAAACGAGATGAAGAAACATTATATATAGATCCTACTCATATGGAAAATATTCCTATGGTATCTAAAGCTGTTTCTAAATTAAGAGCAAGCTACTATTTTATGGGAGCTTTGTTAGGAAAATTTGGGCATGCAGAAATTAAGATGCCTGGTGGATGTTACTTAGGTCCAAGACCTATTGATTTGCACTTAAAAGGGTTTGAGGCTTTGGGTGCAAATATTCAATATGAAAATGGATGTTATATATTGGATGCGAAAGAATTAAAAGGAACAAATATTTTCTTAGATATTTCGAGTGTAGGAGCTACAATCAACATTATGATGGCAGCTGTTTACGCAAAAGGTAGAACGGTTATTGAAAATGCCGCACGTGAGCCTGAAATTATTGATATCGCAACATTATTAAATAAAATGGGTGCTAGAATTCATGGTATGGGGACAAGTACTCTTGTGATTGATGGTGTTGAATATTTAAAGGGCTGTATTCATGAAATCATTCCAGATCGTATTGAAGCAGCAACTTATGTGATTATGGCAGCCGCTATGGCCAATGACATGCGCATCGAAAATATTATTCCTCAACACTTGGAAGCCATTGTTATGAAACTTCAAGAAGTGGGAATCAATATGGAAGTTGGTTCGGATTTTATTCATGTATTTAAAACAGATAAACCTTTGAAACGTACAGAAATCTTGACAAAACCATATCCAGGCTTTGCCACAGATGTTCAACAACCATTTACTGTATTATTAACACAATGTGAAGGCCAATCTGTAGTAACAGAAACAATTTATACAGAACGTTTCAAACATTGTGCAGAGTTAAATAAGATGGGTGCTGACATTGATGTACACACACCAAGTGCGTTTATCAACGGGAAGACAAAGTTACATGGTTCTAAAGTAACTGCAACAGATCTTCGTTGTGGTGCTGGGCTTGTCATTGCAGCTTTAATGGCTGATGGTGTGACAGAAATCCATGATATTTATCACATTGATCGTGGTTATGATAACTTGGACGGAAAGTTAGCTCATTTAGGAGCCAAAATGTGGCGTGAAGAGGTAGAAGATTAAAAGGTGTATGGTGACATACATCTTTTTTCTTTGTATAATCATCTTATGAACATGATGGAAATAACAGCGCAAATGCGCGAAAATAAAAAAATAGAATTCAAAGATCAATTAAAAATCGTCATTTTATTATCTGTGCCTGCAATATTAGAACAATTAGTTGGAACGGCCATGAGTTATATTGATACAGCTATGGTTGGATCACTAGGTTATAAGGCTACGGCAGCCATTGGTGTTGTTGCCAGTACAACATGGCTTTTTGGAGGAATTTGTACAGCTGCGGTATTAGGTTTTTCAGTGCAGGTAGCTCAATATTTAGGGGCTGGTAAAAATAAATTGGCAAGACAGGTAGTATGTCAGTCGATTCTCTTTAATATTATCTTTGGTTTATGTATGGCATCAGTTGTGGTAGCATCCAGTTTTTATTTGCCAAAATTATTGGGGGCAGACCCATCAATTTGTAGAGATGCCACTTTATATTTGGCAATAGTAGGTGCTTTTATTCCATTTAATATGATGGCGATGTTACATTCAGGAATGTTAAGATGTTCAGGGAATGCCGTGCTTCCAAGTCTTATGAATATTTCAATGTGTGTATTTGATGTTATTTTTAACTATTTCTTTATTTATATACTAAATTTAGGCGTTGCCGGAGCTGCACTAGGAACGGGAATGGCGCAATTGGTTGTAGGCTTTATCTTAATGTATATTGTAGTCAAAAAGGAAAAATCATTACGACTTCTAGGTGATGAATCGTGGAAATTTGATAAAGCTATCTTGAAGAATGTAGTGAATCTTTCAATTCCAGCAGGTCTTGAAAGAGTGACACTATCTTTAGCTCAAGTTGTGATGACGGGTGTCGTTTCAGGGATGGGTGCAATCAGTGTGGCTATTAATTATGTGGCTGTTTCAGCAGAAGGATTATGTTATTTGCCAGCTTATGGAATTGGTGGTGCTGCAACTACATTGGTTGGACAAAGTATTGGGGCCAATCGAAAGGATATGGCAAAACGATTTGCGTATTTAACAACCTTATTATCTTTTGCTCTAGTGATATTTATGAGTGTTATCATGTTTGTGTTTGCACCATTTTTGGCTTCAACACTAACGAATAGTCAAGAAGTTATTAATGGAGCTAGTGAGTGCTTAAGAATTGTTTCTTTTTCTGAACCGTTATTTGCGATTAGTATTGTAGTCATGGGGGCATTACGTGGGGCTGGAGATAGTAAACGTCCTTTTGTTCTAAATGCGTTGAGCATGTGGGGAATGCGTGTTTTACCAATTATTATTTTCACAAAGCGATATGGTGTTATTGGTGTATGGGCTACAATGACTTTCGAACTGGTATTTAGGGGTATTATATTCTTTATTCGTATGGTTCGAGGTAAGTGGTTAGATCAAAATTCAGTTAAATAAAAAAATTGAGTGGAATTTCCACTCATTTTCTTATTCACCAGGATTTGATTTTAATACTTTACCTGTATTAAATAATTCAGCGGCTCTTTTAGCAGCTTCTAAACGATCTTCTTCGTTTTTATAATCAACATGAACTGTATAGCAGCCACAATCCATGCATTGTGCATAGAATCCGTTTCCTTCTTCTTCTAGAATCGAACCACCTTCACATAGAGGGCATTCGTGTAAATCAACTAATTCATCAATGTTTTGCATAAGAATCCTTCCTTCTTTTATTCTTATCTATTGTACAATCAAATGCTAAGAAAGTTAAGAGAAATTTAAGGTTTAATAAAGGAATGAAATGATATAATACATCGGTAACAATAAGGGGATGTTATTATGGATCAAAAGGATCGTGTCTTTACACCTGCATTTGTTGCGAATTTATTTTTGATTGCAGGAACTGTTTTCTTGCTTTTAAAGGGGAAAATAAACGCATATGTAGGATATGATGGTATGATGCATGATGGTACTGCTTTAATGCTGATTGGTTTAGCTTTAGTGTGTATTGGCATTGGCATTTGGATCATAGTATGGATCAATAAGAGGATGAATCGTTAGGTTTGTCCTTTTATTATTTTCTTGTGATAATTTCATTTTCTTAATACAATAAGTATATAAGGAATAATTGTATGAAAGATAGACGGAAAAAACATATTTCAAAAATGATACGTTTTTTAATGACGGCATTAACCAGTCTTTTGATTGTACTGATTTTAATCATCATTTTGATGGTATCACGTATTCAAGGAACGGCTCGTGTTGTCAATTATGCAGGATTAGTTCGTGGAAAAACACAGCAAATTATTAAATTGGAAGATGCAGGAATGCCACAAGATGAAATGATTGCGGATGTGGAAGGCTATATAAAAGGACTTCGTTTTGGTAGTGAAGAACTAGATTTAGTATCTTTAGATGATAAGGCTTTTCAGGCAAAGATGGAAGAATTAGATGCGTATTTTGATACTTTAAAACAAGAAATTGATCTTGTTCGACAAGTTGGATATGAGAATACGAATATTATTCAAAAGAGTGAAACTTTCTTTTCTCTATGTGATGTGGCCACAGGGCTTGCAGAAACATATGCACAAAGAATCGCAACACGCTTAGGACAATTTGAAGCGTTGACAATCATTGATATTGTAATTCTCATCTTTATGATTTTATATGAGCTTATCAAGGCTTTGCGTTATGCAAAAGTAAATCGTGAGTTAAAGAACAAAGTTTATTTAGATGAAGCAACAGGATTGCCAAATAAAAATAAGTGTGAAGAGATTTTAACTTTAGAAGCTGAACAAAATATGGCAATCTGTGTGTTTGATTTAAATAATCTTAGAATCATCAACAATCAACAAGGACATGAAAGAGGGGATTTATATATCAACTCGTTTGCGAAAAGTCTTCGTAACGGTGTGGATGAAAATCAATTTGTAGGTCGCTGTGGCGGTGATGAATTCATTGCCTTTTTTAAAAATGTGACAAAGGAAGATGTAAAAAGAAATTTAGAAAATATCAAAAAAGAATGTGCTAAATGTTCAGAAATTCCATTAAGTTATGCGACTGGTTTTGCGTATTCAAATGATTTTTCAAAATTAACAATGCGTGAGTTATTTTGTCAGGCGGATAAAAATATGTATATTGATAAAAACCAGGCGAAAATCAATGAGGCTACAGAAAAACGTGATTTGATTCTTCGTGTTATACAACAATTAAAAGATAAAGGGTATAATTTTTCGGATTGTATTTATTGTGATGCCAAAATCGATGCATATTTTACTTTACGGGCTAGCTATTCCTTTTTCTTAGCAGAAGATGGCATCTATTCGGGTGCAGTTGAGCAAATTCTAAATGAATTGTTTGAAGAGAATAAGAAGGAAGAGTATCGTCATGTGTTACAGCTTGACTATTTAAATGAGTGTCTCACAAAGGAAAATCCTGTATTAGAAATTTCATATTGTCATCAAATTAAGCGTACAAAATTAAAAGGGAAAATTATAGCCGTTTATTTAGATAGCGATGAAAAGAATCATCTGCATCATTTTGCGTTAGGCTTTAAAATTTATTATGACACAATTGAAATGGATGAGAAGCAACAATTGATGCGTTATTATGATCAGTTGAAACAATCTATTTTAGAAAACGATCATTATATTGAAGCTTTGATGGCAATGGCACAATCAATTTTCTCCGTGAATTTAACGCAGAATCAAATCGATGGTATTTACGACAATTATATGTGTGCAGATAAAAAGCCGAATTTACCATGTGATTATAATGCATATTTTAAACAAATAAAAGCGAATGTGTTAGAGGATTGTTTGGGAAGCTTTAGCGTTGTTGAATCGAGTCAAAGCCTTTTAAATCGATATAGAGCAGGGGACAAACATGTTACGGTTGAATATCAGATTCAAATGCCAAATCAAGGTGTGATCTGGATTCAAGAAATGATATTGATGAGTGAAGATGTTATTTATGATATAGATATTCAAAAGGAACGTAATATAGTACGTGCTATTATTTTGTTCAGAAATACATCGGCATTTCATGAGAAAGAAGATAGAGAAAAGAAAAAGTTACAACTAGCATATCAAAAAGTAGATTTAGAAAGTAAAGCTAAAACTGATTTTATGAATCGTATGAGCCATGATATTCGTACGCCAATCAATGGTATTTTAGGTATGATGCAGATTATACGTAAAAACTGGGGTGATATGGATAAGTTGGATGATTCTTTAAATAAGATGGAAGTTTTGACAAAACACTTAAATGAATTGGTTGAAGATGTTTTGAATATGTCTAAATTAGAATCAGATCATATGGAGATTGTGAATGAGCCATTTGATTTAAATTATATGGTTGAAGAATTGAATAGTTTGATTGATGCCCAAGTATCACTTCAAAATATTACATATCACAAGCATATGGAGAATGTAGTCCATACGCATTTAATTGGAGATGCATTACAACTTAGAAGAATTCTTGTAAATCTATTAACGAATGCCATTAAGTACAACAAACCGAATGGTACGATTGATGCATTTGTTCGAGAAGTGTCTAGTGATGATTTACAAGCTACATTTGAGTTTGAAATCAAAGACACAGGAATTGGTATGAGTGAAGATTATATTGAGAATCACTTGTTTACGCCGTTTTCACAAGCTAAACAAGATGCCAGAACAAGATATGAAGGAACTGGTTTAGGTATGTCGATTGTGAAAGGCTTAGTGGATAAGCTTGGCGGAAGTATTGAAGTCAAAAGTGAAGTGGGTGTAGGTACACAAATTAAGGTCATTCTTGCTTATCAATTGGATACATCCAATACTGCAAAACAAGATACTTCAAAATTGGATTTAAAGGATAAAAGAATTCTTTTAGTAGAAGATAATGAAATCAATATGGAAGTGGCTGAGTTTTACTTGAATGCCGTACATGCCAATGTAGATAAGGCATGGAATGGATTAGAAGCAGTTGAAAAAGTTAAGGAACAACCAAATAAGTATTCTTTGATTTTGATGGATATTATGATGCCAAAAATGAATGGGGATGAAGCTGCTAAATGCATTCGTAAAATCAATCCATCCATTCCAATTGTCGCCATGAGTGCGCAATCAGAATATAGTATGAATCAAACGATTATGAATGATTCGATCTCAAAACCAATTGATGAACAAAAGCTTAATCATATATTAAGTAAATATGTGGCATAGATAAAGACTTGATTTGAATTCAAGTCTTTTCTAGTATATGCAACTGTAAATTGATAAATTGACAAGTCTTGTTGGTGGAATGCAACTGCAAATTTTAGTAAACTTTGGCTAAGGAGGAAGAACTATGATTCTAGCTGATAAAATAATTGAAGAAAGAAAAAAGAATGGATGGACACAAGAAGATTTGGCACAAAAACTAGGCGTATCCAGACAATCGGTTTCAAAATGGGAAAGTGCAGGAGCAATTCCAGATTTAAAAAAGATCATTCAGTTGGCTGACTTATTTGGAGTGCGTACAGATTACTTGTTAAAAGATGAAGTTGAAAAAGAAAATACAGAGACAATATGCGATACAGATTGTGAATTACATCGTATGAGTATGGAAGAAGCAAATGCATATATGAATGAAAAGAAAAAAGCAGCACCTATGCTTGCGAATGCGACAACATTATGTATCCTAAGTCCAATTCCTTTATTTCTAGTTTCAACTTTCAATAATGGCTTAGCCATTGGAATTGCGTGTACCACATTATTAGGTATGGTTGCACTTGCAGTATTTATCTTCATTAAAATAGGAATTAAATTGAGCCCTTTACAATATTTGGAACAAGAACCCTTTGAAACAGAATATGGTGTAACAGGACTTATCAAAGAAAAGAATCAAAGCTATCAAGAACATTATTCTTTCTGTCTAGCATGTGGTGTTGTTCTATGTATCCTATCGGTAATTCCGTTGATCATTGCAGGTTGCATGGAAACATCTGATTATGTGTGTACATTATGTTTAGCTGTATTACTAATTTTGGTTTCCATTGGCGTGAATATTCTAATTCGTGTTTCCACAATAAAAAGTAGCTATGATACATTGCTGCAAGAAGGTGACTTTACGAAAAAAGAAAAGCTCGCAAAGAAGAAAACGGAAACATTCACGGGTGCATATTGGTGTCTTGTAACAGCTGTTTATCTTGGTTGGAGCTTATGGACAAAACAATGGGATATCACCTATATTATCTGGCCTGTTGCAGCTGTCTTATATGCAGCCATGTATGGAATTATAAGAATGGTCATGAAATTAGATAAATAAAAAGATTGTACGTTACTTGTACAATCTTTTTTAGTCGTCCATTTTAGATACTTTATTAAAGATCAGATATCCAATCACAAACATGATGGAGATAGCGGCAACACCTAAGTTTTGTTTACCCGTAATCTGTGTTACAACACCAATCAACATAGTTCCTAAAAAGCTAGCACCTTTACCACAGATATCAAATAGTCCGAAGTATTCACCACTGGCATTTTCTGGAATGATTTTTGCAAAGTATGATCTAGATAAAGCTTGAATACCACCTTGGAAACATCCAACCGCAACCGCTAATATCCAGAATTCCCATTGTTTATCCAATTGTACGGCAAATAAAGCAATTAAGAAGTATGCGATGATCGCAACCTTAATCAATGAAGCCGTATCTTTTGTTTTGGATAATACAGCGAATGTTAAACTTGCGGGGAAGGCAACAATTTGCGTCAATAATAAAGCTAATAGAAGACCAGTTGTATTTAATCCTAAACTTGTTCCGTAGGCGGTAGCCATATCAATAATTGTATAAACACCATCGATGTAGAAGAAGAATGCAAATAAGAATAAGAAGACTTTCTTTTGTTCTTTTGCCTTCATTAAAGTGTCTTTCAAACGAGCAAATGTATCTAATGCAGGATGTGCTTCTGGTTCAATATAGTATTTTTGTTTGTAGCTTTTTACTAAAGGAAGTGTAAAGGCAATCCACCATACAGCATTTAAGATGAATGCGATCATCATGGCTGTCTTTAATGTCATTCCCATTTTGTCATACATTAATACAAAGACTAAACTAATAATAAATGGAACAACACTACCGATATATCCCCATGCATAACCTTTTGAACTTACGGCATCCATTCTTTCTTCTGTAGTAATGTCTGTAAGCATTGAATCATATACGATCAAAGATAAAGAATAGGCAACTTTGGCAGCAATAAATAGGACTAGAAATGCAAACCAAGAACTTGGAATCCAAAAACATGCAAGGGCTAATGCACCTAGCATTGCACAAGTTAAGAAGATTTTTTTCTTGTGATCTTTATAGTCAGCCAGTGTTCCAAGAATTGGACCAGCAAGTGCAACAATTAATGTTGAAAGACTTGCTGCATAGCTCCAATAACTTAGGTAGTTGTGTTCGGCTACACCTTGTGAGCTTGAAAGATAATTAAAATAGATAGGAAGAATTGTCGCGACTAATAAAATAAAGGCAGAGTTTCCCATGTCGTAACAAATCCACTTGAATTCAAGTTTTGTTAATTTGTTTTTCATTTGATTTACCAACTTTCCAAAAATAATTATAACAATCCCATGTATTGAACATGTTAACTATTCGTTAATTTAATGATATATGTTTTGTCTCGAATAATCTACAACAAAGTGAACATATTTTGTAAGTTGTCGTTATTTTCATTTGAATACATGAAAATAAATGAAAAATGAGTATAATAATACTGATAATAAAATAAAATGGAGGAGATTATGGGTTATCGTATAGGATTCGACATTGGAAGTACAACAATCAAAGCAGTTGTTTTAGATGAAAATAACCAAATCTGTTATAAAAGTTATGAAAGGCACAAGGCGCAAGTGCGTCAAAAAGCTTTAGATAAATTAGTAGAATTAAAGAAATATACAAAAGAACCATTTAAATTCGCAATCAGCGGATCAGGGGCTTTAGGATTAAGCGAACAAGGAGAATTGCCTTTTGTTCAAGAAGTATTTGCAAGTGCGACTGGAGTTAGTAAATTATACCCGGGAACAGATTGTGCTATCGAACTTGGTGGAGAAGATGCGAAAATTCTTTTCTTTCAAGGAAGTGTAGAACAACGAATGAATTCAACTTGTGCTGGGGGTACAGGAGCTTTTATTGATCAAATGGCTACCTTATTAAATATGTCTTTGGAAGAAATGAATGAAGCTAGTTTAAACTATCATCGTTTATATCCCATCGCATCTCGCTGTGGTGTGTTTGCGAAAACAGATATTCAGCCATTGATCAATCAGGGTGTGGATAAATGTGATTTATGTGCCAGTATTTTTCAGGCAGTAGTGGATCAAACCATTACTTCACTAGCACAGGGAAGAAAAATTGAAGGAAACATTCTGTTTTTAGGCGGACCACTTTACTTTATGAGTGGATTAAGAAATCGATTTGTTGAAACTTTAAAGTTAAGTGATGTACAAGTAAATTGTCCTGACACAGCCATTAACTTTGTGGCTTTAGGAACTGCCATTTGTGCAGATCAAGAATATACATATGATGAATTGTATAAGGCTTTAGAAGATTTGGTGCATGCACCGGCTAAATTAACTGAATCAAAACCTTTGTTTGAAAGTGAAGAAGACTATCAAAAATTTATTGAACGTCATAAATCACATGATGCGAAGTATGCAGATTTAAAAAATTATGCAGGTAAAGCTTATTTAGGAATTGATTCGGGTTCAACGACCACAAAACTCGTTTTACTCGATGAAAACGATGCAATTCTATATGATTCTTATACATCAAATAAGGGAAATCCATTGGATGTTGTATTAGGGGATTTAAAGAAAATTTATGAAACAAATCCAAATATTAAAATCTATGGATCCTATGCGACAGGTTATGGCGAAGAATTAATGCGTCATGCTTTCCATTTGGATGGTGGAATCGTTGAAACAATGGCACACTATACAGCTGCTCGATCTTTCAATCCAGAAGTAGATTACATTCTAGATATTGGTGGGCAGGATATTAAGTGTTTTAAAATTCGTGATGGACACATTGATGATATTGTATTGAATGAAGCTTGTTCAAGTGGATGTGGTTCATTTATTGAAACGTTCGCAAAATCATTGGGGTATGATGCAAAAGAATTTGCGACACTTGGATTAAAATCGAAACACCCTGTTGATTTAGGAACTCGTTGTACAGTGTTTATGAATTCAGGGGTTAAACAAGCCCAAAAGAATGGGGCAAGTATTGAAGATATTTCGGCTGGACTTTGTAAATCTGTTGTAAAGAATGCGTTATATAAAGTTATTCGTGCAAAAAATAAGGACGATATTGGAAAGCATATCGTTGTGCAAGGTGGAACTTTCCAAAATGATTCTGTACTTCGTTGTTTTGAACAAGAACTTGGACTTGAAGTCATTCGACCAAGCATTGCACCTTTAATGGGGGCTTATGGAGCAGCTTTATATGCGAAAAAATTACATCGAACAAGAAGCAATATTTTGAATTATGAACAACTAGTTAAATTTACGCATAAATCACAATCTGTTGCTTGCCAAGGCTGCAACAATCATTGTTCATTGACAATTAATACATTCAATGATGGAACACGCTTAGTTGCAGGAAACAAATGTGAAAAAATGGTGCATAATTTAGACACAAAGAAGGAAGAATTACCAGACTTATACAAAATCAAAACGGACATGTTGAATGCGCAAAAGAAAAAATTTAAACATGATAAAAAAATTGGTATGCCTTTAGTTTTAAATAACTATGACTTATTGCCTTTCTGGACGCGTTTCTTTGATAGTTTAGGCTACGAAATTGTGTGGTCAACACCTAGTACTAAAGAAATGTATCATTCAGGACAACAAAGCATTCCTAGTGATACGGCATGTTTTCCTGCTAAAGTTGTGCACGGACAT
This sequence comes from Holdemanella sp. MSK.7.32, assembly GCF_024460475.1. Lineage (GTDB taxonomy): Bacteria > Bacillota_I > Bacilli_A > Erysipelotrichales > Erysipelotrichaceae > Holdemanella. The sequence goes on from NZ_JANFYN010000004.1 coordinate 40,588, forward strand.
ATTCAACAATTGATTGATAAAGGTGTGGATGTGATTTTCTATCCATGTATGACCTATAATGTAGATGAACATCAATCGGATAACCATTATAATTGTCCATTGGTTGCCTACTATCCAGAAGTGATTGCGGCCAATATGGATTTTGATAAGACAAAAATTGTATATCCATTCATTAATTTTGATCATGATGCGACTTTTGCGAAGGCCATTCGTATGCATTTTGAAAAGGTGGGTATTCATTTTAGCGAAAAAGATATTATTATTGCGAAAAATGCAGCTACAAATGAGTATGAAGCATTCCATGAACAATTAGTAAAGGAACATCGAAAAGCTGTAGCGTATGCACGCGAAAACAATCATCCAATTATTGTGCTTTGTGGACGCCCATATCATTTAGATCCACTGATTAATCATCAAATGAATCAGTTGTTGACACAACTTGGCTTTGTGGTTGTTAGTGAGGAAAGTGTCCCTCGTCAAAAGAATCATAAAGTGAATGTTTTAAATCAATGGACGTATCATGCAAGACTTTATCAAGCAGCACATTATGTAGTTGAGAATAAAGATATGAACTTGATTCAACTTGTAAGCTTTGGATGTGGTATTGATGCCATTACAAGTGATGAGGTTCGAGATATATTAAAGGATGGAAATAAATTTTATACTCAAATCAAAATTGATGAAATTGATAATTTAGGTGCGGCAAAAATTCGTTTGCGTTCGTTGAAAGAGGCAATTGGCCAACAGAAAGGAGTCTAAAATTGAGTTTAGAATATACATTATTTAATTCAGATATGAAGAAGGATTATACAATTTTAGTTCCTTCTATGCTTCCTATTCACTTTCGCTTATTGACACCTGTCTTTGCGAAAAGCGGATATAAATTAGAAGTTTTGACAAATGAAGGGGAGCAAGTACGTGAAGAAGGTTTAGCACATGTGCATAATGATACTTGTTATCCAGCGTTGTTGGTTATTGGACAGATGATTGATGCGTTAAAAAGTGGAAAATATGATATGGATCATGTAGCCTGTGCTATTACACAAACGGCAGGAGGGTGTCGTGCAAGTAATTATCTTTCTTTATTGAGAAAAGCTTTGGCTATGGAAGGATGGCAACACATTCCTTGTTTATCTGCCAATGCGAATGGTCTAGAAAAAGGTAGTAGCGTTGAATTTACAATGCCTTTGATTCTTCGCATTCTTTATGGAGCTTTATATGGTGATGCTTTAATGTGGTTAAGCAATCAGGTGAAGCCTTATGAACTTGAAAAAGGAGCTACAGATAAGGCGGTAAATCAGTTTATTGATGAATTGATTCCAATGTTTGAACATGGATCTTATAAACAATCAAAGCGTATTTATAAAAAGATGTTGGAAATGTTTAAGGCGATTCCACAAGATCGTACTCAGATAAAGATTCGTATTGGAATTGTTGGGGAAATTTATATGAAATATTCTCCATTAGGTAATCAACACTTAGAAGATTATTTAATTGAAGAAGGCTTTGAACCAGTGCTTTCTGGCGTCATGGATTTTGCGCTATATTGTGTAGAAAATTCAATTATTGATTATGAGTATTATCATATGCACGAAAAAAATCACTATATATACAATATAGTAAAAGATGTGATTATGCGTATGCAGAAAACATTTAGAGATATAGTAAAAAAAGATGGCACTTTTATTGCACCAGACGATTTTAGTGAAGTCATTGATAACGGAAAAGCATTTATTGATCCAGGTGTAAAAATGGGTGAAGGTTGGCTTTTAACAGGTGAAGTTGTTTCACTTATTAAATCTGACGTTACTAATGTGATTAGTGCACAGCCATTCGGTTGTCTGCCAAATCATATCGTTGCCAAAGGTATGGTTCGTAAGATTAAGGATGAATATCCGAAAGCGAATATTGTTGCGATTGATTATGATCCAAGCGCATCAAAGGTAAATCAGGAAAATCGTATTCGATTGATGTTGGCAAATGCCAAGTTAAGTGAAGAAATGAAGGCAAGTATATGATGGAATTTGTATATGCCTATGCCTACTTTGTTTTGTATGCCTTTTTAGGTTGGGTTTGTGAAGATTTATATTGTGGAATTCCCGCAAAGAAATTTATTAACCGAGGCTTCTTTTATGGTCCGTATTGCCCAATCTATGGAGTAGGTGCTTTACTGGTTTTATATCCTTTATTGTTTGTGAAAGATTATCCTATACTTGTGTTTGTTTTAGGTGTCATTATTACGAGTGCTTTGGAATATATTACAAGTTGGGTAATGGAAATTTTATTTAAAACAAGATGGTGGGATTATTCGGAAAGATTTATGAATATTAATGGGCGCGTATGTTTGTTGAATTCCACTTTATTTGGCATTATGTCTATTGTGGTGGTTTATATCATTCATCCTGTAATTCAAGATATCGTAATGGATATTCCTTTTACGGCATTGATGAGTTTTTTATCAGCTTTTACAATTGGATTTGGTATCGACTGTGTATTTACTGTACTTGCCTTACTTCGTCGCAAACAAGTATTCCAGAAAGTACAAGTTCAAATGGAAGCTTTCAAAAAGGATTTCGAAGCCGAAAGTCAATTGCGTGTTCAAGAAGCGCAAGAAGCTTTCCAAGAATGGATGTTGTCTCGTCCTGATTTATCCCAGCGTATAGAAGAATTCCAAAGCAGTTTGGACAACTTCTCTTTAGAAGCAAAAAAACATATTTCAAAAGCTTTCCCAGAACGTCGTATTTCTACAGAAATTCGTAATATTGTAGCGGATGGTAAATTAGCACTTGAAAGAAGACGATTAAATGCGAATAAGCAAGCTGAATATTGCGAATTAACAAATATGGTTATGATTCAGGATGAAAAGGGTAATGTGTTAGTTCAAAATAGCAAAAATCCAAATGGATATACATTGCCAACTGGTCATATTGAACTTGGTGAATCATTTGTACAATCAGCAATGCGTGATGTGAAAGAAAAAACTGGTTTAAATGTTGAACAGTTATGTTTGTGTGGAACAAAACAATTTATCTCGAGTGATAATTGCAGACATATTGTTTTCTTATATAAAACAAATGTGTTTAATGGAATTGAAAATGAAGAATCAAAGTGGATTCCACTGTCAAATATTCATGATTATAAGTTGATTTCAGGTTTAAATGATGTTCTAGAAGTGTTTGAAGGAACAAAATATAATGAGCTTTACTATAATGCTCAATATCAATTAAAAAAATATTAGACTTTGTGGTTTACAAGCAAAGTCTTTTTTTGTTATAATAACTAAGCAGGTTTATGCCTGTTCTCTGCTTCGTAAGAAGCCAAAAAGACCAAAGGGAGGTGTACACATGAAAAAATATGAAATTATGTACATTGTGAATGCATCTTTAGATGATGCAGCGTTCAAAACAGTTTCAGATCGTTTACATGCAACAATCACTGAAAACGGTGGTTCAATTGACAAAGTAGATGACTGGGGTGTGAAAGAATTCGCTTACGAAATCGATCACATGAAAAAGGGACACTATGTAGTTATCAATGTAACTGCAAATAATGCAGGAGTTTTCGAATTCCAACGTTTGTCTCGTATCAGCAACAATGTAATTCGTGTTATGGTTGTTAAAACTGAAGGCGAAAAATAATCGAGGTTAAATAAATATGATTAATCGAGTAGTATTGGTTGGGCGTTTGACACGTGATCCTGAATTACGTAAAACGCAAAGTGGAACAAGTGTTTGCTCATTCACAATGGCAGTTGGTCGTCGTGTTTCAACACAAGGACAGCCAGATGCAGATTTTATTAACTGTGTTGCTTGGAATAAAACAGCTGATTTAATGACACAGTATTTACACAAAGGTTCATTGATTGGTTTAGAAGGACGTATTCAAACTCGTTCTTATGACAATCAACAAGGACAAAGGGTATATGTTACAGAGGTTGTCGCAGAAAGTGTTCAATTCTTAGAACCTAAAAATGCACAATCAGGTTATTCAGCTCCAAGCCAGGATTATGGAATGAATCAAGGTTTTGCTCAAAATACATATGCTGCTCCTGCACAGAATGGATATAATCAAAATCCATATTCAAATCCTGTGCAGAATACAAATAACGCATTTGATTCAACATTCAATGCAGATGATTCACTAGATATTGCTAGTGATGATCTACCATTCTAGAAAGGAAGGACTTACTTATGGCATTTAAAAAACAACGTATGGGTCGTAAAAAAGTTTGTTACTTCACTAAGAACAAAATTAAGGAAATCGACTACAAAGACGTAGAATTATTAAAACGTTTCATCAACGCTAACGGAAAAATTATTCCTAGACGTGTGACTGGAACTCGTGCAAAATACCAAAGAATGTTAGCAACAGCTATTAAACGTGCTCGTCAAATGGCTTTGTTACCTTACGTGGTTGACTAATTAGACTTCATATATTGAAGTCTTTTTTTTTATTTTATATAATAGTCGTATGATAAAAACAAAACAAATTACTAAAGGCGCGATGGTTTGCGCTATTTATGGAGCTTTATTATTTTTAAATCAACAGAGTGCATTGATGATTGAATCCAGCGCTTCTTGGATTTTTGCATTTCCTGTACTTATTTATACAGCCATGAATGGTGTTAAAATGGGCGCATTGGTTACCATATGCATGGGTTTGATGACGATGTTTTTTGGTGGCTTTACAACCTGGTTTTATAGTTGGACCTCATTATTAATTGGATTTATATATGGGGTGGGCGTGTTTAAACATGCTAAGAATATGACTAATTTTATTATTTGTTTTATTCTTTCTATTATAGCCAATTTATGCATTATTCTATTGTGGAGTACTTTGTTTGGCATTGATTTCTATGAGGATTTCCGCTTGATTTCACAATATATTCCTTTCATAAGCTTAAAAGTATTTACATACTTGATGATAGGATTACTAGGTCTATTACAGGCATTATGTATTCATTTAGTAGCATTAATGGTGTGTTTACGTATGCATATGGACATTATTCCGCCGCAACCATTATCTAAGGTACAAAGCCCAAGATGGATAGGCATAGGTTCTGTTGTGGTGTGGATTGCGTTCTTTTTTGTTCAAAATGTGATAGAATGTCCAACGGGGATCGTTGATTTAGCACAAGTTATTTTCTTTGTGGATTGTACCTTGTTATTATATTTTGGAGTTGTTTATTTTATGAGTTTATGTGTCAAATACCAAAAGAAGAAATGGTCATTTCTTTCTATTTTTGGTGCGTTTGTGCCTGGACTTAATTTATTGTGGATGTTTATGGGAGAGTTGGACTGTCTTTTACAGTTACGAAAAGAATAGAGGTTTTCTATATGAAACAGTTTGAAAAGTGGCGTAGTCTATGCATTACAGGTCTAGCTTTGGGCCTTATACTATCAATCCTGTTGTTTTTAAAGAAAGAATATATATATATGATTGCCGCTTTGATTGTATGGATTGTTTTTATCTGTGCTTTCTTTGGCTTTTGGAAATCTTTAAAAGAACATGGAATGAAGACGGAAGTAGATATTTCAAGAGTTTTAGGTAAAGATGCCAAAGATGCTTTGAATTTTGGTGATGTGGGTATCTTAACTTATAACGAAGAATACATTGTAACTTGGGCTTCACCTTTCTTTAAAGAGAAGGGTATTACGTTGACTAATAGTAAATTAACCAGCTGGATCAGTAATATTCGTACTTTGTTTGATGACGATGTGGATATGGTTATTGGAAAATCGGAAGGTCGAATTTACGAAATCACGAGAAAAAGAGATGCTCAAATTTTATATGTGAAAGATATTACAGATTACTATAATATGCGTCAGCAGTATTTGGACAATGAAATAGTGATTGGGTTGTTGCAGCTAGATAACTATATGGAATATCAGTCTTATGAAAATGAAGAAATCATGGCCCAAATCAATACACATTTAAGAGCTGCTTTAGTAACGTGGGCTAAAGATAATAAGATGTTTGTTAGACGTTTACGTTCAGATCGTTTTTTGGTGATTTTGAATAAAGAAATCTTAACGGAAGTACGGAAGCAGAATTTTACTATTTTACAACTTATTAAGGATGAGGCAAATAAATTAGATGTTTCAATTACGTTAAGTATGGCTTTTGCGTATGGATCAAATGATTTTACGGTACTCGATGATATGGTCAATGAATTGATTGAACTTGCACAAAGTCGTGGTGGAGATCAGGCGGCTATTCGTTCAAGTGGAGGAACGGTTCAATTTGTGGGTGGAAACTCAGAAACAAGTTCAACACGTTCTAAAGTTCGTGTACGCATTATGGCACAATCTATTCAAGAAGCTATTATGGAATCGAATCGTGTCTATATTGCAGGGCATGTTATGAGTGATTTTGACTGTATGGGAGCATGTCTAGCTTTATCTAGCTGGGTACATGCGTTAGGCAAGGAAGTATTTATTGTTTTAAAGGATGTTCCTAGGGATGAGCAGCTTCAAGAAATGATGAATTCATTTGTTACTGTCATTCAAGAAAGACATACTTTGATTACTCCAGATGAGGCGATGGATTCTATAGATTATAATAAAGATTTATTGATTATGGCTGATCATGGTATTCCTGCAATATCAAGTGTCAAAGAATTTGTGGATCAATGCAATCGTATCCTTGTGATTGATCATCATAGACGTAGTGATGCGTTTGTTAAGAATACTTTGTTGACATATGTTGAAAGCAGTGCAAGTTCAGCGTGTGAATTAATTGTTGAATTGCTTCAAAATATTCCAAATCATATTCCTATTTATGAAATGGAAGCGACGATTATGTATTTGGGTATTTTAGTGGATACAAATCGTTTTAAAATGCATACGGATGCCCGTACGTTTGAAGCAGCAGCTGCCTTACAAAATTGGGGAGCTAATACAAGTCGTGCTGAAAAAGCTTTGTGTGAAGACTATTTGTATTTCTCTATGAAGAATGCATTGATTCAGCAGGCAAAACCTTACTACAATCATTTTATGATTGCAGCGATTGATGATGAAACATTAGATAAGACGATGATGGCTCAGGTTTCACAAGCTTTATTATTGATTAAAGGCTGTGTTGCTAGTTTTACCATCGCAAAGGTAAAGACAAATCCGAATGCCGTTGCGGTAAGTGCTCGTAGTGATGGGTCTTATAATGTTCAAAAAATTATGGAAAAGTTAAATGGTGGTGGCCACTTTAGTGCGGCTGCTGTCGAAAGAGAAGGTGTATCCGTGCAACAGATGAAGGATATGATCTTAAATTGTATAGAGGAGGAACTTAAAAATGAAGGTAATATTGCTTAAAGATATTCGTAAATTAGGAAAGAAAGATGATGTAGTTGAGGTAAGTGATGGCTACGCAAGAAATTTCTTATTTAAGAATAAATCGGCGATTGCGTATACAAAGGGTTCTGCCAAAGTTTTAGATAAACAAATGGAAGAAAGAGCTGAACATGAGGCTGAGTTAAAAAAAGAAGCTGAAGCTTTGAGCGAAACTTTAAAGGGTATTACTTTAGAGTTTACTTTGAGTACAGGTAAAAATGGAGCTACTTTTGGTTCTGTTTCTAGTAAACAAATTGTGGAAGCTTTATCTAAAAAAGGGATTCGTGTAGATAAAAGAAAACTTCAATTGGAACAATCTATCGCATCTTTAGGTGTGACTCGTGTTCCTGTGGATTTATATCGTGGACAAGTGATTGGTGAAATTGTTGTTCATGTAAGTGAAAAGGCATAATATGTCGCGTGAAATGCCTAACGCAGTTTCCTTAGAACAATCAGTGCTTGGCTCTTTGATGGTATATCCTAAAGTCATTCAAGATTGTCAGGAACTCGATCTACATGCAGAAGAATTTTATTTGCCTTCTCATCAGCAGATTTATCAGGCTATCTGTACAATTCATGAAAATGGTCAGCCTATTGATATGAATACGGTGGTCAATCGTTTACAGGAAACAGATCAGTTAGAGTCTAGTCAAGGAGCAGATTATATTATTCGTTTGGCAGACTCAGCTATTTCGAGTGCAACATCAAGATCTTATATTGAAACGATCAAAAACAAGGCACAGCTAAGAAGGTTGATTTATGTTGCGGATAAAATTAGTGAAGAAGGCTATTCATCTGGCGAAGATATTGATACAGTTTTAGATGATGCGGAACGTTTAGTTATGGATGTAACTAGACATCGTAGGGGAAGCGAATTTGAATCAAGTGAAGAAATCGTTACTCGTGTCATTAATGAATTAAAAGAGCTTCGTACGATGAAAGGTGTAACTGGAATTGAAACGGGTTATGTCTTATTGGATCGTATGACGAATGGTTTTCAGCGAGGCGATTTAATTATTCTTGCAGCTCGTCCTGCCATGGGAAAGAGTGCCTTGGCTTTAAATTTTGCAGCTCAAGTTGCGAAACGTAATGAAGGAGCTGTTGCGATATTTTCACTGGAAATGCCTAGTGATTCGATGATGAAGCGTTTAATGAGTTCGGAATCTCAGGTATATTCGGATAAGCTTCGTAGTGGTAAATTGACAAATGAAGAAATGTCTCGTTTATATGAGGCAGGTTCACATTTGAGTGAAAGAAAGATTTATATTGATGACACAAGTAGTATCAAGGTATCTCAGATTTTCTCGAAGTGTCGTAAATTAAAGAGTGAAAATGGCTCTATTTCTTTAGTTGTAATTGACTACTTGCAGCTGATTACGGGAACACGTGCAGATTCTCGTCAACAAGAGGTTAGTGATATTTCGCGTAATTTAAAAATTTTGGCAAAAGAAATGGAATGTCCAGTTATTGCGCTTTCTCAGCTTTCTCGTAAGGTTGAAGAAAGAACGGATCATGAACCGCAATTGTCCGATTTACGTGAGTCTGGATCAATCGAGCAGGATGCCGATATCGTAATGTTTCTATATCGTAGTAATTATTATGATAAAGATAAGGAATCACAAGAAGAAACAGAAGTTGTTGATTTATCTTTGGCAAAACATCGTAATGGTGGTATTGGAAAGATTCAATTGGCTTTTGAAAAGAATATATCTCGTTTTACAAATTTAGAAGCCTCTGGAGATGATATTTATGCGCATTGATTTATTGTGTAGTGGCTCAAAAGGCAACAGTTGTTTGATTCGTCATGACGATACGCAATTGTTGATTGATTGTGGTTCAACAAAAAAGTATTTGATGGAAAGCTTTAAAAAGGTTGGAGCTTGTGTTGATGATACAAATGGTGTCTTGATTAGTCATGCTCATTCGGATCATGTTTCGCAGTTAAAGCATTTTAAGCATTTGGATGTGTATTCTTATTGTGATTTAAAGGATGCGTTAGGTAAACATGATGTAGTACCGAATCAAAAGTTGATTATCAAAGATTTGAGCATTCAATTTCTAGGTTTGTCTCATGATTCGCCACATACAATTGGTTTTGTGGTAGAGTCGGATAAAGAAAAACTTGTGTATGTAACAGATACAGGTTATGTACCCAATCAAATCAAACCGTATATTGCGAATGCAGACCATTATATCTTTGAAAGCAATCACGATGTGGATCGTTTGATGCATACAAAGCGTCCGATGTTTTTAAAGCAGCGTATTTTGAGTGATAATGGGCATTTGAATAATGAAGATTCAAGTTTAAATTTAACTTCCTTGATCAATGCGAAGACAAAAAATATTGTTCTTGCGCATTTGAGTGAAGAGGCGAATACGCAAGATCTAGCATTGGATACATTTTCGAATGTACTATTACGAAAGGACTTACATCCTTCTGGAATTGATGTAAGAGCGGCAAAGCAGTTTGAAATTTTGACAATTGAGTAGAATTGTTTACTGATTAAAAAATTGAATATCTATATAATTAAGCACTGGAAGATTTGGGGAAAACCCTTTCTTTCAGTGTTTTCTATTATGGACAAGGATGGTATAATTATGGCTATAAAGGTAGGTAATTTAAATGTTAAAAGTTATTGATCATCCGTTGATTAAGCATAAATTAACAGTTATGCGAAAAAAAGAAACGGGAACGAAAGATTTTCGTCAAAATTTAGATGAAATTGGAGGATTAATGGTTTATGAAATCACTCGTGATTTGCCTTTGAAACCAATTGAAATCGAAACACCAATTTGTCAGTACACAGGTTATGAATTGGCTAAAAAAGTCGTGATTGTGCCAATTTTACGTGCTGGACTAGGTATGGTAAATGGAATTCAGGATTTGATTCCAACCGCAAAGATTGCACATGTTGGTATGTATCGTGATGAAGAAACGCTAGAGCCACATACTTATTTTGAAAAATATCCAAAGAACTTAGAAGATGCGATCACAATCGTTGTGGATCCAATGTTGGCAACTGGTGGTTCAAGTGTAGCAGCAATCGATATGGTTAAGAAGCAAGGGGCTACAAATGTGAAGTTGGTTTGTTTGGTTGGTGCACCTGAAGGTGTTAAAGCAGTTGAAAAAGCACATCCAGATGTAGATATTTACTTAGCTTCATTAGATGACCATTTAAATGAACATGGATATATTGTTCCTGGTTTAGGAGATGCTGGAGATCGTATTTTCGGTACGAAGTAATTGATGAAACCTTATGCTTTTTCGGGAATGTTATGCACAAGCATGCTCATATTTGGACTTATTGGTTATAATATTGATGGCTGGTTACATACTACGCCTTTATTTGTGATTGTAGGTTTAATGTACAGCATTATTGGTAGTATTATTTTATTAATAAAAAAATCGAGGTAAAGCAATGCAGCAAATGAATAAAAAAATAGTAAAGTATACTTTGATATTTAGTTTATTTTGCTCTTTGGTTTGTGCAGTTATTTTTCATTCTCAAATGATTCAAGTATTTATAGCGGTTTGGATAGGTTGCCTTACAGGCTTAGTGGGGTATCGTAAGATTGTTCAAATGGCTTTAAATATTCCAACAGATGAAATAGCTGGAAAAAAGATAGGTACACAAGAATACATGAAAAGATATCTTATGTATGGTCTAGTTTTAGTTATTTGTCAATTAATGGAGTTGCCAATTTTGGCAGTTCTTGTTGGGCTTATGTGCAATAAAGGAGCTATTCTTTTATATGCACTAAAAGAAAAGGAGGATTTCCATGAGTGATGTAAGTGCAATTATCATTCACATTGGAAAGTTCTCTTTACAGATTCAACAATCTATTCTTGTATGGCTTGGAATTTGTGTTTTCTTTGCGTTTTTCTTCTACTTTGCGGGGAAGAAAATTGAAAAACAAGATCCTTCAAAAGCTAGTAAAGGGATTGTGTATATTTGTGAGGAGATCTACAACTTAGTGCTTTACGTAATTAAAGATAACTTAAGGGAAACTACAAAGAAATATATTCCTATGTTTGGCACTTTGATTGTGATGATGATTGTAAGTAACTTGATTGGTTTGATTGGGCTTCAAAATCCAACGAGCAATGTAAGTTTTAATGCGACATTGGCTGTCACAATGTGGTTGATGATCCAAGGTAATGGTATTAAAAAAGGTGGATTATTAGCACGAATGAAAGAGTTGACAGAGCCGATGTTCTTGTTGACACCATTGAATGTCATAGGAGAGTTGGCGTTGCCTATCTCATTAACAATGCGTTTATTTGGTAATATTTTGGCAGGATATATCATTTCTATGTTGGTGTATACATTGATTAAAATGTTGATGCCAATAGGATTGTTAGGATTATTAGTAACACCATTTTTGCATATGTATTTTGATATATTCTCAGGTGTAATTCAGACATATATCTTCTTTACACTAAGCTCGTTCTTCTTAGGACAGCAAGTGGCGATTCAAGAAGATTAATAAATAGGAGGAAAATAAAATGTTTAATGAATTTTTCGTACGTGGTATGGCTTGCTTAGGTGCAGGTATTGCGATGATTGCTGGTTTAGGTCCTGGTATTGGTCAGGGTATTGCAGCTAGTAAAGGTGCAGAAAGCGTTGGTCGTAACCCAGATGCAGCAAGTAAAATTCAATCTATCATGGTATTAGGTATCGCCTTAGCCGAAACAACAGGTATCTATGCTTTGATCATTGCGATTTTATTGATTTTCATTAAAGGTTAATGATTAGGAGAATCGGTAATGATTGACTTTAATATTGACAATTATTTGCGAATTTCATTGACCGATGTTGTTTTAGTTTGTATTTCTACTTTTTTGATTGTAATGTTTGCCAAAAAATTCTTTTGGGAAAAATTACTAACATTAATTCAAAAACGACAAGATTTAATTCAAGAAAATATCGATTCTTCAGTAGCTATTAAAAAGCAGGCTGAAGATGTCAAAGAACAGTATGATGAAAAATTGCGTAATGTATCGCAAGAAGCTCATACCATTCTTGTTTCAGCTAGAGCACATGCGGATCAAGAAAAACAGCAGATTATAAAAGAAGCAAATGACGAAGCTTTGCGTATTAAGAAAAACGCAAATGAAGATATCGAACGTCAGAAGCGTGACGCTCAAAAAGAAATGAAAAAAGCAATTAGCGATGTTGCATTAAGCGCAGCTAGTCAGTTGATTAAAAAAGAAATGGATGAAGAAACACAGAAGCAGTTTGTGGAAGATTTTATTGAACAGGCAGGCGATAAACAATGGTAGATTACACGCCTTATGCCCAGGCTCTATTTGAATTAGCACAAGATTCAAAGCAAGAAATGGCTTGGATGTCAGAGCTAAAGCAAGTAGCGCAAGTGATTACTTCAGTACCAGAATTAAGCAAGATTCTAGCACATCCAAGTATTCCTCGAGTAAAGAAAAAGGAAATCATCCAAACAGCTTTCGAATCCGAATTAGATACAACTGTATTTCGTTTCTTGCTTGTGTTAAATGAGCATAATGAACTTTCTCATCTTGATAAAATCAGTGATGCGTATGAAGAGTGTTATCGAAAGAAACATAGAATTGAAATCGTCAAAGTAACGAGTGCATCAAAACTAGATGAAGATCAATTATCAAGATTGAAAGAGATGTTAGAGAAAAAAATGAATAAGACACTTGAACTTGAAGTACAAGTGGATCCATCTTTGATTGCAGGTATTAAAGTACAGGCAAATGATTTAGTGATGGATAATACGGTCATTGCGAAGATTGACGCAATGAAGGAAGCAATTAATAGATAAGCAGGTGATATGATGAGTTTAAATCCAGCAGAGATTTCAAAATTAATCAAAGCTCAAATTCAAAGTATCGACCAGGATCTTGAAATGAATGAAAGTGGTACTATCCTAACAGTAGGTGATGGTATCGCAACGGTATATGGATTGAAAAATGCCATGATGAGTGAATTGTTGTTATTCCCTCACGATGTATATGGTATGGTCATGAACTTAGAAGACGAACAAGTAGGTGTCGTATTACTAGGTGATAATTCCGATATCAAAGAAGGTGACGTTGTAAAACGTACAGGTCACATCATTGAAGTTCCAGTTGGTGATAGTTTGATGGGTCGTGTTGTCAATGCATTAGGACAACCGATTGATGGTTTAGGTGAAATCAAAACAGATAGAACACGTCCAGTAGAACGTGTGGCCCCAGGTGTAATGACAAGAAAGAGTGTATCGGTTCCATTACAAACGGGTTTAAAAATTATTGACTCTATGATTCCAATTGGTCGTGGACAACGTGAGTTGATCATTGGTGACCGTCAGACTGGTAAAACAGCAATCGCAATCGATACGATTTTGAATCAAAAAGGTCAAAATGTAAAATGTATTTATGTAGCGATTGGTCAAAAGGCAAGTACTGTAGCTCAAATCGTTGAAAAATTAAAACAACACGGAGCTATGGAATATACTACGATCGTAGCGGCTACTGCATCTGAAGCAGCACCATTACAATATATTGCACCTTATGCAGGTTGTGCAATGGGTGAAGAATGGATGGAAAACGGAGAAGACGTATTAATTGTTTATGATGACTTATCAAAACATGCCGTAGCTTACCGTACACTGTCTTTACTTCTTCGTCGTCCTCCTGGACGTGAAGCGTATCCTGGAGATGTATTCTACTTACATTCACGTTTATTAGAGCGTGCTGCACGTTTAAATGAGAATTATGGTGGTGGATCTTTAACAGCTTTACCAATTATTGAAACACAGGCCGGAGATATCTCTGCCTATATTCCTACAAACGTAATTTCAATTACGGATGGACAGATTTTCTTGAAAACAGATATGTTTAATGAAGGCGTTCGTCCAAGTGTAGATAGTGGTTTAAGTGTAAGTCGTGTAGGTAGTGCTGCACAGACAAAAGCAATGAAACAGGTTTCTGGTTCATTAAAGCTTGAACTAGCTCAATATCGTGAAATGGAATCTTTTGCGAAGTTTGGTTCAGATTTGGATGCGAGTACAAAAGATGTATTGGATCATGGTGCAAGATTAACTCAATTATTGATTCAAAAACAATATTCACCATTAACAGTGCCTGAACAAGTATTATCTTTGTATGCTGCAAAAAATAGATATTTAAAACCTGTTGAAGTAGACCAAGTTGGTGAATTTGAACAAGGAATGTTGGAGTATGTACATCGTGAATATCCTTATGTTTTAGATCAGATTGAAATGAAAAAGGCAATTGACGATGAATTAGAAGCGGATATTAAGAAGGCTTTGGATGCATACGCAAAACAATATGCACTAGAAAAGGGTGCGCAACATGGCACAGAGTAGACAGGCTATTCAGGCCCGAATCAGTTCCGTTAGTTCAACTAAAAAAATCACAAAAGCAATGCAGCTGATTGCTTCAAGTAAATTAACTAGACAAAGACAAATTATGGAAGAAAACCGTAGTTATGCACAAGGTCTTCAAGAACTATTCACAATGGTACTTCGTAGTGCTGGAGATGATTCTATGTATTTAAATGAGAATCAAGGAAAGCCAAGCTTTATCTTTGTGATCACAAGTGATATGGGACTTTGTGGTGGCTACAACGCAAACGTGTATCGTATGATACAAGATGAGTTTTCTGAAAAGGATCATGTAGTTATGATAGGGATTCGTGGTTCTGCATGGATTTCAAAAAGAAACTACAACGTTAAAAATGTATTAAGTGATCTTGACGAGGATGATGTATATGATGCTTTATCGAAATGTATGCAGGATGCATTAGACTTGTTTGAAAAGAAAGAAATTTCAAAAATTCAAATTTTATATACGCACTATAAGAACACATTGACATTTGTTCCTACTTTAGAAACGGTTTTACCTGTTTCTAAGCCTCAGGAAGAAAAGAAGTCAGGTATGCATGCGGATATGATTTTTGAGCCAGATAAGGAAACCATGCTACAAAACATGATTCCTATGGTGACAAAATCAATCCTTTATTCTCGTTATCTAGAGAGTAAAACAAGTGAACAGGCTTCTCGAAGAATGGCAATGGAGAGTGCAACTGACAATGCAGAAGAATTGCAGGATAATCTTGAACTTGCATATAACCGTGTACGTCAAGGTGCTATCACGCAAGAAATCACTGAAATTGTCGGTGGTGCAAATGCACTTTCATAAAGGAGGGTAAACATGAGTCAAAATATTGGAAAAGTCGTTGAGATCATTGGTCCGGTTGTGGATATTCAATTTTCACAAAATAATTTACCAGATTTATTAACGGCAATTGAAATTGAACGCCCAAATGAAGAAAATCTAATTGTAGAAGTCGAACAAGATATCGGTGCTGATAGAGTACGTTGTATTGCGATGGGAAGTACAGATGGTTTGGTTCGTGGTATGGATGCCATTGATACTAAAAAACCAATTCAGGCTCCTGTCGGAGAAAATGTATTGGGTCGTATGTTTAATGTTTTGGGTAAACCAATTGATGGTTTAGGTGATGTAGATGCTCAAACTATGCCAATTCACAGAAAGGCACCAGCATTTGATGAACAAAGTACAACAAGCGAACCATTGGAAACAGGTATTAAAGTTATTGACTTACTATGTCCTTATGCAAAGGGTGGTAAGATTGGATTGTTCGGTGGTGCCGGAGTAGGTAAAACCGTATTGATTCAAGAGTTGATCCACAATATTGCCAAAGAACATGGTGGTAAATCCGTTGTAGTAGGCGTTGGAGAAAGAACTCGTGAAGGAAATGATATGTATCACGAGATGAAAGACAGCGGCGTATTAGATAAAACAGTATTGGTTTATGGACAGATGAATGAAAGTCCAGGAGCCAGAATGCGTGTTGGATTAACTGGTCTAACAATGGCAGAATATTTCCGTGATGTAGAACACCAGGACGTATTATTGTTTATTGATAATATTTTCCGTTTTACACAGGCAGGATCTGAAGTTAGTGCCTTATTAGGACGTGTTCCTAGTGCTGTAGGATATCAGCCTACATTAGCTACAGAAATGGGACAGTTGCAAGAAAGAATCACATCAACAAAAGATGGCTCTATCACTTCTGTACAGGCTATTTATGTGCCTGCGGATGATTTGACTGACCCAGCTCCAGCAACAACATTCTCTCACTTGGATGCAAAAACGGTATTAGACCGTGACATTGCGGCATTAGGTATTTATCCTGCCGTAGATCCACTTGAATCAAGTTCACGTATTTTGGATCCACTTGTAGTTGGTGAAAAGCACTATAAAGTAGCCCGTGGAGTTCAAAATATTCTACAGAGATATAAAGATTTACAGGATATCATTGCCATCTTAGGTATGGATGAATTAAGTGAAGAAGATAAGAAAGTTGTTAACCGTGCACGTCGTGTTCGTAACTTCTTGTCTCAACCATTTAATGTTGCCGAAGTATTCTCTGGTATTCCTGGAAAATATGTACCTTTGGAAGATACAATTCGAAGTTTCGAACGCTTATTAGCAGGTGAATTTGATGATCTTCCAGAACAAGCATTCATGTTTGTTGGAACAATTGAAGAAGCACAAGAAAAAGCTAAAAAAATGGCTGGTGAATAGTCATGATTGCTTTTAAAGTAGTAACACCAAAAGGCGAATATTTAAAGCAGGAAGTCAAAAGTATCCATGTAAAGACGGTGGTTGGAGAAACAACAATTTTACCAAATCACATGCCTATCTTTGCATCTTTGGTACCTTGTAAGCTTGTTTTGAAAAACGAAAATGATGAAGAAGAAATCTTTGCGATTTCTGGTGGCTTTTTACAATTCAACAAAAATGAAGGCATGATTCTAGCTGATGCGATCGAAGGAAAAAAAGATATCGATCTTGAGCGTGCAAAAAAATCAATGGAACGTGCTAAAGCGCGTTTAGAGAAAAAAGATTCAGATACAAATCTAAAAAGAGCTCAGTTATCATTGGAAAGAGCAATTAATAGAATTCATGTATATGGCGAGTAATCCTCGCCATTTTCTTTTTTAAATTTTAGCAAACTTGTTGCATCAGTGCTAAAAATGAGTATAATAGTATTTAGCAGTTAGAACAGTTAAGTGCTAAAAGGAGGATGAATTATGTTACAACCTTTACATGATTATGTTTTATTAAAGAAAGAGAAAGAAGAAAAAACTACGGCAAGTGGAATCATTTTGACAAGTGGAAAAGAAAAGTCAAAGCTTGCAGTTGTCGCAAGTATGGGTGCAGATGTTAAAGATGCTGGATATGCTTGTGGAGATAAAGTTTTATATAAAGAATATTCAGGAACCACAATGAAGATTAATGATGAAGAATTCATTGTCATCAAAGATGAAGATATCATTGCAGTAAGTAAGTAGTAGGAGGTAATGAATTATGGCTAAAGAAGTACGTTTTTCAAAAGATGCTCGTGAATCCATGTTAAGAGGTGTTAACACATTAGCAAATGCAGTTCGTGTTACTTTAGGTCCTAAAGGACGTAATGTTGTTCTTGAAAAGGAATATGGATCTCCATTGATCACAAACGATGGTGTAAGTATTGCCAAAGAAATTGAATTGGAAGATAAGTTTGAAAATATGGGTGCTAAATTGGTATATGAAGTTGCCAATAAGACAAATGATACAGCTGGAGATGGAACAACAACAGCTACAATTTTAGCTCAAAGTATGATTGAAAATGGTTTACGTCAAGTGGATCGTGGAGCAAATCCTGTATTGATGCGTGAAGGTATTGAAAAAGCAGCTAAGGCTGTGAGCGAGTATATCTTGTCCGTGTCTAAAAAAGTAGAAAGCAGTAAAGATATTGCCAACGTTGCGACAATTTCATCTGGATCGGAAGAAATTGGTAAGATTATTGCGGATGCGATGGAAAAAGTCGGTCGTGATGGTGTTATTTCAACAGATGATTCAAAGGGATTTGAAACAGAACTTGAAATCAGTGAAGGTATGCAGTATGACAAGGGCTATGTTTCTCCATATATGGTGAGTGATCGTGAAAAGATGGAAGCAACAATGGAAAATGCTTATGTTTTAGTAACAGATCAAAAGATCACAAATATTCAAGAAATTTTGCCTTTACTTGAACAATTAGTTCAGGCAAATCGTGCGTTATTGATTATTGCGGAAGATTTAGAAAATGAAGTAGTTTCTACTTTGGCATTAAATAAACTTCGTGGAACATTCAATGTAGTTGCGACTAAAGCTCCGGGCTTTGGTGACAACCAAAAAGAAATGTTGCAAGATATTGCGATTATGACAGGTGCTAAATTCTATTCAAAAGATTTGAATATGGAATTAAAAGATATGCAGTTATCGGATTTGGGTACAGTTAAAAAGATTGTTGTCACAAAAGATAATACGACAATGATTGGTGGAGCTGGAAGTAAAGAAGATGTGGCTGCTCGTGTAGCTGAAATTGAAGCACAAATGGAAAACACTACAAGTGATTATGATAAGAAACGTATGGCAGAGCGTTTAGGTAAATTATCAAATGGTGTTGCGATCATTAAAGTGGGTGCTGCAACTGAAAGTGAATTGAAAGAAAAGAAACTTCGTATTGAAGATGCGTTGAACTCAACTCGTGCTGCTGTTAGTGAAGGTATTGTAGTTGGTGGTGGAGCTTGTTTAGTAAAGGCATATGTTGCTTTGAAAGATGAAGTAAAATCGGACGTAGTTGATGTACAAAAAGGTATTAAAGTTGTATTTGATGCATTGTTAGCTCCAATTGCACAGATTGCTGATAATGCTGGATATAATAGTGAAGAGATTGTTGAAAGGCAAAAAGAAGCAGGCGAAAATGTAGGATTCGATGCGAAACATGGTGAATGGGTAGATATGATTGAATCTGGTATCATTGATCCTACAAAAGTAACTCGTAATGCATTGATGAATGCTTCTAGTATTTCAGCTTTGTTCTTAACAACAGAAGCTGGAGTTGCTAAAATTGATAAAGAAGAACCAGCACCTGCAATGCCTCAGGGAATGTATTAATAGTTGATTGAATAGCCAAAGTTTTATAGCTTTGGCTATTTTTTTGTCTAAGAAAATATCTGAAAATAATGTAAAATGAAAAAATAATATGAAAAATTAAATGTAATAATATGTAAAAAGAACTTGAAAACGTTTTCCACTTGCGTTATTATATCTGTACAACTCGAGGGAGGTATAGATTATGAAAGGTAAATTATTAAAAACGTTTGCTTCTAGTGCTGTCGCATTAAGCATGTTAGTCGGATGTAGTTCAGGAAGTGGAACTGCTGCAACTGAATTAAAAGAAGGAGATACAGTCAAGATTGGTTTGAACTATGAATTGTCTGGTGCTGTAGCTTCTTATGGTCAAGCTGAGTATAAAGGGGCTTCGCTTGCTATCAAGGAATATAACGCAAACAAGGATTCAAAATATAAAATTAAAGCTGTCAAAATGGACAATAAAGGAGATGCTAGTGAATCTACTTCAGCAGCTACAAAATTGATGACTGAAGATGGTGTAGCTTTTGAGGTTGGACCTGCAACTTCAGGTGCTTCTATTGCGACATATCCAGTAGCAGATCAAAACCAAGTTCCAGTCATTTCACCATCTGCTACTCAGGTAGATGCAACAATGAATGGGGATTCTCCTTATGAATATGCGTTCCGTATTTGTTTCGAAGATTCATATCAAGGTAAGGCAATGGCTAAATTTGGATATGAAAATTTAGGAAAGAGAAAAGCTGTAATTATCAATGAAGTTAGTGATTATGGAAAGGGTCTTACTAAAGTATTTACACAAAAATTTGAAGATTTGGGTGGAGAAGTTGTAGCTACAGAAAGCTATAACGCTAAAGATACTGACTTTGCCGGTATCATCACGAAAGTAAAAGATAAAGGTGCAGATGTATTATTCATTGCTGGTTACTATTCAGAAGCTGGATTAATTATTAAACAAGCTCGTGAAGCTGGTATGGATTGCACAATTTTAGGTGCTGATGGATTTGAATCAGAAAAATTAGCAGAACTTGCTGGTAGTGAAAATTTAAATAACTGCTACTATTCAACTGCTTATACTACAGTTAACGCAAGTGATGAATTAACTGCATTTGTAGATGCGTATACTAAAGAATATGGAGAAGCTCCAAATATGTTCTCTGCATTAACTTACGATGCTACTAATTTAGGTTTACAAGCTTTAGAAAAAGCAGGTAAAACAGGTGCAGATCTACAAAAGGCTATTGCGGATACTAAATTTGATGGTTTAACTGGTTCATTCACATTTGATAAGACACATTCACCTAAAAAGTCTGTATTAGTTGTTAACTTAGTAGATGGTGTTCAAACGGAAGCCGTTTCAGTAGATCCAAATAAATAAGTCTTTGTTCAAAGGGGGAACAATTCCCCCTCTTTTTTAATAAGGAGGTTAATATGACAGCTTTTTTACAACAACTAGTCAATGGTCTATCCTTAGGAAGTATTTACGCATTGATTGCCTTAGGATATACCATGGTTTATGGAATTATTAAATTGATCAACTTTGCACATGGAGATATCTATATGTTAGGAGCTTATTGTGCATTTCTAATAACAACATATTGCGGTTTAGGGTTTATTCCTGCACTATTAATTTCAATGATTTTCTGTGGTGTTGTAGGTGTATTGATTGAGCGCATCGCATATAAGCCACTTCGTCATGCGACTCGAATTACCGCATTGATTACAGCAATTGGTGTAAGTTATGTCTTGGAGTATGCAACACAATATATCATGGGTAGTGAAGTAAGAACGTATCCTAAATTATTAACGAGTGCATCATTTCATTTAGGACCTGTCACAATTACGATGCAACAAGTCTATATTTTTGTCATTACTGTTATTTTAATGGTTGTTTTGCAGTTTATTGTTCAAAAGACAAAAATGGGCCGTGCCATGCGTGCTGTAAGTGTTGATGAAGATGCTGCACGTTTAATGGGTATCGATGTGGATAAAACAATTTCATTTACATTCCTTTTAGGGTCAGCTTTAGCAGGTGTTGCCGGCGTTTTAGTTGGAATTTATTATAATTCAATCAATCCTTTGATGGGAATGACACCAGGATTAAAAGCATTTATTGCTGCAGTATTTGGTGGTATTGGAAGTATTCCAGGTGCTATGATTGGTGGATTATTTATTGGGATTGCTGAAACTATGGTTACCGCATATGGTAGTTCTTTGTATAAAGATGCGATTGTCTACATTATATTGATTTTGATTTTAATCTTAAAACCAGCTGGTTTATTAGGTAAAAACGTTAGAGAGAAGGTGTAAGTCATGCGTAAAGAATTATTGAATAAGGCAAATCTTGCTTGGCTTTTACTTTCTATTGTGTCTTTTGTAGTTTTAACCATTTTAATGAAAGTTGGAATAATTGGATCTTATTATTCCATTACTCTATATAATATCTTCATTAATATTATTCTAGCTGTTTCGTTAAATTTAGTTATTGGTGTATGTGGCCAGTTTTCATTAGGACATGCTGGATTTATGTGTATTGGAGCTTATTGTGCTGGTATTATGGTAAAAATGATGCCAAATATGACGGGCTTAGCTATTGGAGTATTGATTGGCTTTGCACTTTCAACCATTGTAGCTTTGATTGTCTCTATTCCAACATTGCGTTTGAAAGGGGATTATTTGGCGATTGCGACTTTGGGTTTTGCGGAAATTGTACGTATCCTAGTGCAAAATATGGAAATCACAAATGGAGCGGCCGGATTAAATGGAATTCCTAAATTAACTACATTTCCATTGTTGTTTGTATGTGCCGTTATTGCTATTCTAGTTGTTTGTAACTTTACACATTCCGCTCCAGGGAGAGCCTGTTTATCGATTCGTGAAGATGAAATTGCTAGTGAGGCAATGGGTATCAATACGACAAAGTATAAAGTTATTGCATTTGTGATTGGGGCATTATTAGCTTCATTAGCTGGTGCATTGTTCGCATGTAATTTCTATGTTATCAAACCGGATCAATTTACTTTTAATAAGTCAATTGACATCTTAGTTATGGTCGTATTTGGTGGTATGGGCTCTATGACATCAAGTGTTTTAGCAGCTGTTGCGATTGGTATTATCAATGTCGTTTTGGCAAACTTCTCAGAAATACGAATGATTATTTATGGTTTGGCACTAGTTGGAATTATGATTTTTAAACCGACAGGTATCTTAGGAACTAAGGAATTATCTTTTAAAAAGTTGTTTGATAAGCGAAAGGAGAAATCTGCATGAAAACGATTCTAAATGTTAAAAATCTGACAAAGAATTTTGGTGGTCTTTGTGCAGTCTCCAACGTATCAATGACAATCAATGAAGGGGAACTTATTGGTTTGATTGGACCGAATGGTGCTGGTAAAACAACATTATTCAACTTGTTGACAGGTGTATATGAACCAAGTAGTGGTTTGATTGAGTTAATGGATCAGGATAAAAGTATTCAGATTGGTGGATTGAAGCCTTATAAAATCACAAATTTAGGAGTTGCACGAACTTTTCAAAATATTCGTTTATTTAAATCAATGACAGTCTTAGAAAATGTTAAAGTTGCGATGCATAAAAATATTCGTTATGGAACATTAGCTGCAATTTTGCGTTTGCCTACGTATTATAAAGAAGAGAAGTGGGTCGAAGAAAAGGCGGAAGAATTATTAAAAGAAGTGGGATTGTATTCTTTAAGAAATGAATTGGCGACAAATCTTCCATATGGTAAACAAAGAAGATTAGAGATTGCACGTGCTTTGGCAATTCAACCAAAAATTCTTTATTTAGATGAGCCAGCGGCAGGTATGAATCCGCAGGAAACAAAAGAGTTAACTGAATTGATTGATCATATTCGAGAAAAATATAAATTAACCGTAATCCTGATTGAACATGATATGTCTTTAGTTATGAAGATTTGTGAGCGTATTTATGTTTTGAACTATGGTAAAATGATAGCGAATGGTACGCCTGAAGAAATTAAACAAAATGAGTTTGTAGTTAAGGCATATTTAGGAGAGGAGATCTAGTATGGCAATGTTAGAAATAAAAGATCTTCACGTACATTATGGTGTAATTGAAGCTTTAAAAGGTATCAGTTTAGAAGTAAATGAAGGTGAAATTGTTGCGTTGATTGGTGCTAATGGAGCTGGAAAAACAACAATGATGCAGTCCATTAGTGGCATTGTAAAAAAGACGAGTGGCGATGTCATGTTCTTAAACGAGTCAATTATGAAGGCAAATCCTAAACATATTGTTGAAATGGGTTTAACACAGGTGCCAGAAGGTCGTCGTATTTTTACAGGAATGAGCGTATATGAAAACTTGATGATGGGAGCTTTTTTACGAAAAGATAAGGATGGAATCAAACGCGATTATGAAAAGGTTTGTGAGCAGTTTCCTATCTTAAAAGAACGTATGAATCAGGATGCTTCTACTTTATCTGGTGGTGAGCAGCAGATGTTAGCTATGGGGCGAGCACTAATGGCAAAACCTAAATTGTTGCTTTTAGATGAACCAAGTATGGGGTTAGCTCCTATTTTAGTTAAGGAGATATTTAACATCATCGAAGAAATCAATAAAGCAGGTACTACGGTTTTATTAGTTGAACAAAATGCTAAGATGGCATTATCAATTGCGCATCGTGCCTATGTATTAGAAACTGGAAAAGTTGTTATGTCAGGTACTGGTGAGGAATTGGCAAAGAGTTCGGATGTTCAAAAGGCATATCTAGGAGGATAATAAAGTATGTTTAAAGTTAAGGATTATATGACAAAAAATGTTATATGTGCTGAACCAGATGCAACGATTTCACAAATCATTGATTTAATGAAGGAAAAGGGAATTCACCGTGTTCCTGTTGTTGAAAAAGGAAAACTTGTTGGATTGATTACAGAAGGTATGATTTCTAATTCGGGTACAACGAATGCGACAAGCTTAAGCATATATGAATTAAATTATTTATTGTCAAAAACGACTGTAAGCACAGTGATGGTAAAAAAAGTCATTTCTGTCGATGAAAATGAATTGATGGAATATGCAACACAGAAAATGTTGAAAAACAACATTGGATGTTTGCCGGTCACAAATGCTTCTGGCGAAGTTACAGGTATTGTAACGCAGAATGATGTGTTTAAATGTTTCTTGAATGTTCTTGGATGGGATGAAGTGGGTTCAAGAATTACGGTTGCCGTAAAAGATGAAATTGGTGCGATTGGTAAGTTGTCGGAAATCTTTGTTGAGAATAAAGTGAATATCAATCATATTGGTGTGTATTCTTTTGAAGATGGAATTGCCAATCTAGTCATTCGTTGTGATACTATTGAACCAGATGATTTACAAGCAGATTTAGAGCGTAAAGGCTATAAAGTATTAGAGTGTTTCGTTCGTGATAAATAGAAAAAAAGGTCTAATTCACATGAATTAGGCCTTTAAGCTTTTTCTGGTACAACTACGGCTAATCCGCCAAGTGCACTTTCTTTTAGTTCAATTGGAAGTTTCTTTCCTGTTAGATTCATGGTTTGAACAACCATATCAAAACTAACACGATTCTTTTTTACGTTACGTAAATATTTGGCAAGTCTTGCGGCATCTACACTTCTTTGGGCAGCTACTGCATTTCTTTCAATACAAGGAATCATTACGTATCCGCCAACTGGATCGCATGTAAGTCCTAGATGGTGTTCTAATCCAATTTCAGCAGCACATTCGATTTGTTCGTTATTTTGAAGTTGACAATAAGCGACAAAAGCAGCGCCCATAGAGCAGGCAGCACCAACTTCTGCTTGGCATCCAGCTTTGGCACCTGAGATGGTTGCGTTTGTCTGAATTAGATTTCCAATCAATCCAGCGACTTTAAGTCCTTGGATAATTGTCTTTTTAGGATAATTTTGATCGTGATAGAAATGATATACAAGACTAGGTAGAACGCCACAGCTACCCATGGTTGGAGCTGTTACGACAATGCCTCCGCTTGCGTTTTGTTCATTGGCTGCATAGGCATAACTACTTAATAATAAACTGTTTTTGTCTTGGATATCATTACAGCTTTGTGCCGACTGATGTAAGGCATGCGCTACACGGTCAATTTTCAAGCTTCCAGGTAAAACACCAGTCTTCTTTAATCCGGTATTTACTGTTTTCAACATTTGTTTAAAGATTTGATTCATGTAAGAGTCAAAATCAGAATCTTCCACTTCATCGATATATTGGTCTAAACGTAAATGACGTTCATTACAATAAACTTGAATATCATCCATCTTTGTGTGTGGATAAATTTCTGGGTCTACATTTCCTTTTTTTCCATCGATTTCGATTTTTCCACCACCAATAGATACGAATGTATGTTCTGCAATTTTTGTATCTTTGTCAAAAACTTCAATGATCATTGTGTTTGGGTGTTCAACAGGGGTTTTCATATCAAAAATGATTTCGCATTTACTAGTGCCTAACGTTTTTAATATGATTTTGTCTGTAAGGTGCCCTTTTCCCGTAAGTGCTAAAGAACCAAATAATGTGATTTTGAAGTTTGTAGCTTCTGGATACTGTTCATTGATATATTTAGAAGCCATCATTGGACCAAATGTGTGTGAACTGCTAGGACCTGGTCCGATTTTATAAATTGTCTTAATACTTTGCATGTTATTTTCCTCTCAGAATCTTAATATATTATATTGTATTTTTTGAAAAAGGGATATTAAAAAATTATATATTTATTAATAATTATTAAGATTTGATTGTGCTAAAATAGATGGTGCTTAAAGTAAGCATCTAAGGGGATATGTAGATATGAAAAAAGAAGACGGACGTTTAAGGGGAATGGACGGATTGCGTGGGGTTGCGATTATTGCGATTACACTATTCCATATGTTTCCTAGTGTTTTTAGGGGTGGATACTTAGGAGTTGTGTTATTCTTTGTATTAACTGGATTCTTGTTGGTGGTATCAGCAAAGAAGAAGATGAATCAAAAAGAGTTTTCATTGCGTGATTACTATCTTGCCAGAATCAAAAGAATATACCCACCATTACTTGTGATGGTATTTACTACATTGGGAATCTATTTTATTTTGGCTAAGGACGCATTGTATAACATGAAAATGCAGGTGTTTAGTATTTTGGCTGGTTTCAATAACTGGTGGCAAATTTCGCAAAGTATTGATTATTTTACGCGTATTGCGAATACTTCGCCATTCTCGCATTTATGGTTTTTATCTATAGAGATGCAGTTCTATGTGATTTTTCCATTATTATTGTTTGGAATGTATAAATTGAAAGATAAAAAAGGAGAATCATTCACAATTAAAACTATGTTTGGTGTAACAGTTGGCTTTGCGCTTGTGATGCCAATTCTATATTTATGTAGAGTGAATGTTACACGATTATATTATGGAACAGATACGCGAATTTATTCATTGTTTGCGGGCATGCTTCTAGGTTGGATGTATACAAAAGGGGAAGCAACTAAAAAGAATTTTTATACCTCAATTGGGTTGCTTGGAGTGTTTGTGATTTCATGCTTTATTTTT
The DNA here is from genome assembly GCF_024460475.1 of Holdemanella sp. MSK.7.32. Classification (GTDB taxonomy): domain Bacteria; phylum Bacillota_I; class Bacilli_A; order Erysipelotrichales; family Erysipelotrichaceae; genus Holdemanella. The sequence goes on from NZ_JANFYN010000004.1 coordinate 67,432, forward strand.
GATGGGCGAATGCCAGTTGTTTATTTGTTTGTACTTGCATTAATGACGGTTTTATCTTTGTATATAGTCGAAAAAACGGCAGATAGTTCAATCTCATTGGATGTTCCAGTGTTAAAGTGGATTGGTCAACATAGTTATGAAATTTATTTATGGCAATATCCAGTTATTTATTTATTTCAATATAAAGATTGGAATACAAATTTTGTGATCTATTTGTTTGAGTTTGTGATATTGATTTTGTTGGTTATATGGTCAAACTATTTCTTGAAGGTATTTAAATATAAACAAATTAAACCTAAATTTCAAAAAGCCGTGTTGGCTTGTGGAATCGTTGGGTTTGTATTTCAGGCCACAGGTGTTATTGCTTTAGCAACCTCAAAAGAGATAGATTCTACAGAATTGCAGAAGCGTATAGCAGAAAATGAAAAAGCAATAGAGGCAAATAAGAGAAACGCAAAATCGGATGGTAGTGTTGAAAAAGGCAAAGTTGACGACTATGCTTCAAGTGGAAACTCACAGAAAGTATCGGATAAAGAATTATTTTGTTTAGGGGATTCTGTCATGTTGTCGGCATATACAAATATTCAAGATATTTATCCGGATGCAACAATAGATGCAGCTGTTTCAAGACAAATATATCATGCTCTAGACATTTTAAGTTGGTATCAGTCTCAAGGAAATATTCATAATACAGTTGTGATTTCACTTGGAACAAATGGTGTTTTGGATGAGAATACAGTTGAACAACTGTTAGAAATGATTGGTAAAGATAAGTCTATATTCTGGGTCAATGTGTATGCGCCTGGAGTTGAATGGGAAGCTAGTAACAATAAATATCTGAATGAATTGGCTAAAAAACATTCAAATGTAACGATTATAGATTGGAACTCGTATATTTCTAAGCATACAGATTTATTAGAAGCAGATGGAATTCATCCGATTGAAGAGGGCGCTGATGCATATGCTCATTTAATTCAAGAAAAAATTAATGAGGTTATGCAAAAACAAAAAGAGATTGAAAAAAAAGCGAATAAATAAAAGACTGCAGAGGAATTAATCTTCTGCAGTTTCTTTTGTATATGAATCTAAATCATTTGGGAAATTGATTTTATTTAATTTTTTGATGCTAAGTTCGATTGAAATATCAATATCTGCACTTGCTTTATCTACGGTTTGTTTACCTGTAAAGCTTAAAATCATGTGTGAGATTTTTTTGTTTTTGATAGTTGCTTCAAGCGTTGCATCATCTAGTTTTATAGATCCCATATTATCTAGAAGGGTGGCTAATTTAGATGTGTTGACTTTAAAAGTATATGTATCATTTTCTTTTTTAGAGGAATCAAATAATTCGCATAATTGATCGTCAGTTAAATCTAGAAATGGGTTGTATGTATTTAATTTTGAATTCTTTTTAAGTCCAATCTTATCGACTGTACTTTGGGTTTTTGTGCCCATAGAATTTAAATATGTTTTTCCATCTTTAATGTAAAAGTTTAAAAAATTATTTTTCACATTATCGCCTGCAACTAAACCGATTGAAGTAGCAACTTGTAGATCTTCTTTTTGAAGAATTTGTGCATCAATATTCATTTTTGAATCTTTCATATCCAATGTTCCATTGATTTGGGCGCTTTTTAGATTTAATGTATTACCTAATGCATCAAAGAATGTAAGGATGTCATCATTGTTTTTTGAGTTTGAACATCCTGCAAGGCTAAGCGATAAAAAACAAGTTATAATTAGGGTTAAAAATTTTTTCATTCGGAACTCCTTTAAACGTTTATATTGTATGCATAATTAAAGGGGATGTCAAAATGGACAAATGAAAAAGCACCTACTTTGTGCAGGTGCTTAAAAAGGATAGGCAATATTTATAACTCATTTTTTAAATTTTGTCAAGTTTTTATTGACATTTGGTGGTTTTACTAGTAGTATAATAAATTGCATAATAGTGTGTGTTTTCAGATGAAAACCACCTAGTATAGTACAAATTCGAACGAAAGGATGGCATGCATGGACAACAACAAAGCATATCGTATTGTCTCGTGTGGAAAAAAATCTTCCCGCCGAGATTACTCAAAGGTTAGTGGTAAATTAGAGTTACCTAATCTTGTCGAAATCCAGACAGATTCATTTAAATGGTTTACGCAACAAGGTATCCAAGAAGTATTTGAAGAAATCTATCCAATTGAAAACTATGGAAAAAACATTCGCTTAAATTTCCTTCGTTATCATTTTGAAGAACCAAAATATAACGCAGAAGAATCTATGTATAGAGAATGCAACTTTGCAGCACCTCTATATGCAGATATGGAATTGGAAGTTACAGACTCAGAAACTGGGGAAGTTGTAACTAAGAGTGAAGAAGTATATTTAGGGGATTTCCCTTTAATGACAGAAACTGGTACATTCATCATCAATGGTGCAGAACGTGTAATCGTTAGTCAGATCGTACGTTCTCCAGGAGCATATTTTGCAGACAGTTATGATGAAAAAACTGGTAAACAAAACTATAGTTGTGAATTAATTCCAAGTCGTGGTACTTGGTTAGAGTTCATGACTGAACAAAAGAAAACTACAAACGGACGTTTAATTAATGTTTCTATTGACCGTCGCCGTAAAGTATTATTCAGTATTTTATTCAAGGCGATTGGTATGTCTTTGAATATCGGAGTGAACGAAGATACTCACGATACATCAATGATGGAAACATTCCTTCATGCAATGGGACGTAACTGGTCTGATGTAGCTACAGATGCAGAAGATCGCGAATACATGAATATGTATTTGTTGTTGTATACTGCTTTCTTCGGTAAATATGAAGAAATCGAAAACACTTTATTGAACGATAAAGTAAAAACAACTCAGGAAGCTTTACTTTCTTTCTATGAAAATCAAAGAAGTGATGAAATCCCTACATTAGATGGATCAATCACTTTGATGCAAGCAAAATTCTTTGATCACCGTCGTTATGACTTGACAAAAGCTGGTCGTTATAAATTACGTAAGAAATTAAATGCGATCGACCGTATGTATGGTATGAGCCTTGCTCATGATATTGTTGATGTAAATGGCAACGTATTCATGGAAAAAGGTACTATGGTTCACCGTGATGAAAGAAATGCATTACGTGAAGAATTGGCTAAGGGTACTTATTGTGTCGCTTATCCATTCCGCTCAGAATTCCATGAAGAAGATATCGTTTCAATTCCAACAAGCTGGACTACAGGATTAATTGGTCGTGTATTAGCTAGTGATGTTGAAACAGAAGATGCTTATTTAGATGCTGGTACAGTATTAACTGAACAAGATGTTTTAGCAATCCAAAAGGTTGTTGAAAATGTTGATATTTTTGCAGGATTGTTTGCACAACCAGTTAAGTTAACAGCCGAAAATATGGATTCTGTATTTAACTATGGTCAACGTTTATATGCTCTTGGACGTTTAACAAATGCTCAAGGTGAAGATATTGTTGATGCAGATATGGAATTAGTTGCGAACCGTTATATGGTTGGTGTAAGTCCAGATGCCATCGATAGTGATGTTGAAACACAAGTTAAACAACGTGCTTTAAGTGAAGATATCACAGCATGGTTGATTGGTGCATGTGTTCAAGAATTATATATTATTGACGATAATGGGGATGAAGTCCGTGTTGCTGGAAATGACCCATTCGCAAATAAACACACAATTACAGTTTCAGATATGTATGCATTCTTCTCATATAGCTTAAACGTTATGGAAGGTGTAGGAACAACAGATGATATCGATATGTTAGGTAACCGTCGTATTCGTTCTGTTGGTGAATTGATTCAGAACCAGTTCCGTATTGGTTTATCTCGTATGGAACGTGTCGTTAAAGAACGTATGTCAATTCAAGAAATGGATAGCTTAACTCCTAGAAAATTGACAAACATTCGTCCTTTGACAGCTGCAATTAAAGAATTCTTCTCTAGTTCACAGTTATCACAGTTCATGGATCAACAAAACCCTCTAGCTGAATTGACAAATAAACGTCGTATTTCAGCCTTAGGTCCAGGTGGTATCAGTCGTGATCGTGCAAGTTTCGAAGTACGTGACGTTCACAACTCTCACTATGGTCGTATTTGTCCAATCGAAACGCCAGAAGGGCCAAACATCGGTTTGATCAATAACTTAACTACATATGCTCGTATCAATGAATATGGATTTATTCAAACGCCTTACCGTAAGGTAAATGCGGATGGTACTGTTAGTGAAGATACAGTTTACTTAAGTGCTGATGAAGAAGCAGATTATGTAATCGCTCAGGCCAATGAGGTTCGCGATGGTCATTTAGTAAATGAACGTGTCGTAGCTCGTAAGGCTGGTGAAACTATCATCGCGGATCGTAATGAAGTAGAACTTGCCGACGTCAGTCCAAAACAGATCGTATCTGTAGCGACTGCCTGTGTCCCATTCTTGGAAAACGATGATGCGTCTCGTGCCTTAATGGGTGCCAACATGCAGCGTCAGGCCGTTCCATTATTAGTTCCTCATTCACCTTATGTAGGTACTGGTATTGAATATAAAATTGCTAAGGACTCAGGTGTTGGTATTGTCGCAAAACAAGATGGTGTAGTTGAATATGTAGATGGTTTGCGTATCGTAGTTAAAGATAATGAAGGTGAAAACCACACTTATCAGTTACGTAAGTTTGCTCGTTCAAACGCAAGCACTTGTATCAACCAACGTCCAATTGTAGAAGTTGGTGAAAAGGTTGAAAAAGGCGATATCTTAGCTGATGGTCCAAGTATGCAAAATGGAGAATTGGCTTTAGGTCAAAACGTTGTTATTGCATATACAACATGGCATGGATATAACTACGAGGATGCCATCATCATGTCAGAACGTATGGTTAGTGATGATGTATATACTTCAATCCACGTAGAAGAATATGATATTGACTGTCGTGAAACTAAGTTAGGTCCAGAAGAAATCACTCGTGATATTCCTAACGTTGGTGAAGCAGCCGTTCGTAAGTTAGATTCAAATGGTATCATCATGGTTGGTGCCGAAGTTAAAGAAGGAGATATCTTAGTTGGTAAGGTTACTCCAAAAGGACAAAGTGAAGTTAGTCCTGAAGAAAAATTATTATTAGCAATCTTTGGTGAAAAATCACGTGAAGTTCGTGACAATTCATTGAAAGTACCTCATGGTGGTGCTGGTATTGTTCATTCTATTCGTGTATTTAAACGTGGAGATGGATCGGATCTTCCTCCTGGAGTAAATATGCGTGTTAAAGTATATATCGTTCAGAAACGTAAGATTTCTGAAGGTGATAAGATGTCTGGTCGTCACGGTAACAAAGGTGTCATCTCTAAGATTTTACCTATCGAAGATATGCCATTTATGGCTGATGGACATCCAGTTGATATCTTGTTGAACCCATTCGGTGTACCTTCACGTATGAACATCGGACAGATCTTAGAAATCCACTTAGGTTACGCTGCTCGTAAATTAGGTGTTAAATTCTCTACTTCAGTATTTGATGGTTTATCAAATGAAGACTTACAAGATGTAATGCGCGAAGCAAGCATGACTGTCGATGGAAAACAGGTATTATATGATGGACAAACTGGACAACCATTCGATGAACGTATTAGTGTCGGTGTAATGTACATGATCAAGTTGGCCCACATGGTTGACGATAAACTACACGCTCGTGCTACAGGTCCATATTCTTTAGTTACTCAGCAGCCATTGGGTGGTAAAGCTCAAAATGGTGGTCAGAGATTTGGAGAAATGGAAGTTTGGGCATTGGAAGCATATGGTGCTGCCCACACATTACAAGAAATCTTGACAATCAAATCAGATGATATTCAAGGTCGTATCAAGACTTATGAAGCCATCATTAAAGGTAAAGATATTCCAGAACCAGGTGTTCCAGAATCATTCCGTGTATTGATGCACGAATTACAAGGTTTAGCAATCGATATTCGTTTGTTAGATGAAAACAATAACGAGGTTGACATCACATTAGATGATGATGACCAGGACGTTCATCTAGCTCAACCTTTACCAGAACAAACACAAAAGGAAGAGCTAGTAGATGATATTGAAGAAGAAAATAACGAAGAAGAGGAGGCGTAGTATAAAATATGAGTATTAACAATTTTGCCTCGATTCAGGTTCGCTTAGCGAGTCCAGAAACGATTTTAAAATGGAGTCATGGTGAAGTAACAAAGCCTGAGACAATTAACTATCGTTCACAAAAAGCAGAACGTGATGGTTTATTCTGCGAACGCATTTTCGGTCCAACTAAGGACTGGGAATGTGCTTGTGGTAAATATAAAAAAGTACGTTTTAAAGGTGTTGTATGTGACCGTTGTGGTGTAGAAATCACAAAAGCAAGCGTAAGACGTGAGCGTATGGGTCACATCCACTTAGCTGCACCAGTAGCTCATATTTGGTACTTACGTGGTATTCCTAGCCGTATGGCATTGTTGTTGGATGTAACACCAAAACAATTGGAAGAAGTTGTATATTTCGTAAGCTATATTGTTACGGATCCAAAAGAATCTGGTTTAGCTTATAAACAAATTCTTTCTGAACGTGAATTCCGTGAAAACCAAGCTATTTATGGTTCAACAGGATTTACAGCTCAAACAGGTGCTGAAGCCGTACTACGTTTATTACAAGATGTTGATTTAGAATCTGAATATCAAGAAGTACAGGATGCACTTGAAAAAGCACAAGGTGAAAAACGTAAGAAATTAATCAAACGTTTGGATACAATCAATGCATTCCGTAATAGTGAAAACTTACCAGAATGGATGATTCTGACTAACATTCCGGTAATACCACCTGATTTACGTCCAATGCTTCAATTGGATGGTGGTCGTTTTGCGACAAGTGACTTAAACGACTTATATCGTCGTGTTATCACTCGTAACAATCGTTTACGTAAATTGTTAGATTTGGGTACTCCAAATATTATCGTTCAAAACGAAAAGCGTATGTTACAGGAATCTGTAGATGCTTTAATTGACAATGGTCGTCGTTCAAAACCAATTACAGGTGCTGGTGGACGTGCATTAAAATCATTGTCTCATTCATTAAAAGGTAAACAAGGTCGTTTCCGTCAGAACTTATTAGGTAAGCGTGTTGACTTCTCTGGTCGTTCTGTAATTGCCGTTGGACCAGATTTGAAAATGTACCAATGTGGTATTCCACGTGAAATGGCAGTTAACTTGTTTAAACCATTTATCATTAATGAAATCGTAAACCAAGGATTAGCACAAAATCCTAAAAATGCAGAAAAATTAATCGAACGTCGTGATCCTCGTATCTGGGATGTTGTTGAAACAGTAATCGACGGATATCCTGTATTAATGAACCGTGCACCTACATTACACCGTTTGGGTATTCAGGCCTTCTTGCCTAAATTAGTAGAAGGACGTGCAATGCGTCTTCACCCATTAGTATGTACTGCGTTCAACGCCGACTTCGATGGTGACCAGATGGCCATCCACGTTCCATTAGGAGAAGAAGCTCGTGCTGAAGCATTAGTTATGATGCTTGGTTCTCACAATATCTTAGGTCCTAAAGATGGTAAACCTATCGTTACGCCAGGACAGGATATGGTTATGGGTAACTTCTATTTAACAATGGAAGAAACAAAAGAAGAATTTTTTGCAGAAGCTAAACACTACGAAGAAGTTGGCTGCCCATTAGAAGCAGCTCACTGGCACCGTTTTGGTGAAAGTGAAGGTCATGTATATACAGATGAAGATGAAGTTATGATGGCATACCAGTCGAAACAAGTTCACCTTCACACTCGTATCGCATTGCCTGTATGCAATATGCATAAAACATCGTTTGATGAAAAACATAAAAATGATTATTTAATTACAACAGTTGGTAAGATTGTGTTCAACTCAATGTTCCCTGAAGATTTCCCATATATTAATGAGGTATCAAAAGAAAACTTTATTAGCACTCCTGATAAATACTTTATTACTCCAGGACAAAACATTAAAGAATACATCGAAGCTATGCCTTTAGTTGATGCGGTTAAGAAAAAAGATTTAGGTAAAGTTATTGCCGAAGTCTTCAAACGTTATGATGCAGATCAAACTGCTGAAATTCTTGACCAAATCAAATCTTTAGGATTTGAATATTCAACAGTAGCTGGTATTACAGTTGCCTTGTCAGATATCGAAGTGGCTCCTCACAAAGATGAATATATCGATGAGGGTCGTGTTAAAGCCGATCAGTTGAAACACTTACAACGTAAAGGTATGTTGACAATGGAAGAATGGGAACGTCACTTATCTAAGATGTGGGATGATCAAAAAGACAAGATCGTAACATCATTGATGAAAAACTTGCCTCGTAAAAACCCAATCAACATGATGGCGACTTCTGGTGCTCGTGGTAACGCGTCAAACTTTACTCAGTTAGCTGGTATGCGTGGTTTAATGGCAAAACCTGGTCACGCTAAAGCTGGTGCTGGTGAATATGTACCAACCATCATAGAAGTTCCTATCTATTCTTGTTTCCGTGAAGGATTGAACGTAAGTGAGTTCTTTATCTCGACTCACGGTGTGCGTAAAGGTCTTACAGATACTGCCTTAAAGACAGCCGAATCTGGTTACTTAACTCGTCGTTTGGTTGATGTTGCCCAAGATGTAATTATCAAAGAAGACGATTGTGGTACAGATAAAGGTTACTGGATCGAAACATTAATGGATCGTAAAACAAACTCTGTTATCGAACCATTACAAGATCGTTTAGTTGGTCGTTATTCTAAACAAGATGTAACAGATCCAAAGACAGGTGAATTAATTATTGCGAGTGATGAATTTATCACTGATGAACTTGCTAAGAAAATTGTAGATGCTGGTGTTACAGGTATGTATATCCGTTCTGTATTTACTTGTAAGTCTCGTTTAGGTATTTGTCGTAAATGTTATGGACGTAACATGGCTACTGGTAAAGACGTTGAAGTTGGTGAAGCTATTGGTATCATGGCGGCTCAATCAATTGGTGAACCAGGTACACAGTTAACAATGCGTACATTCCATACAGGTGGTGTTGCCGGTGCCGGTGCAGAAGATATCACTCAAGGTTTGCCTCGTGTTGAAGAATTGTTCGAAGCTCGTTGTCCAAAAGGTGTTGCGGTAATTGCTCAAATTTCAGGTGAAATTACTTCAATCGAACGTATTGAAGGAACAATGCGCCAAGAAGTTATTATCACAAACGAACACGAAAGTGTTTCTCATAAAATTAACGCGAACCAGTCTATGCGTCCATGGGTTCAAGTTGGTGCAAAGATTGAAGCCGGTGTTGCGTTGACTGAAGGTCCATTAGATCCAAAAGAATTATTACGTGTTGCTGGTGTACGTGAAGTTCAAGATTATATCTTGAAGGAAGTTAAGAAAGTATACCAAAGCCAAGGTATCGAAATTAGCGATAAGCACTTGGAAGTAATGATCAAACAGATGATGAAGAAAGTAATCGTTGTCGATAGTGGAGATACTGATTTAAATGTTGGTGTTCAATTATCATTGAATAACATCACAAAAATCAATCGTAACGCATTGTTAAGCGGTAAAACTCCTGCTACATTCAAACCTGTATTATTAGGTATTTCTAAGTCTTCTGTTGAAACAGATTCTTTCTTATCAGCCGCTTCATTCCAGGAAACTACAAAGGTTCTTACAGATGCGACTATTAAGGGTAAAGTTGACCACTTAATCGGTTTGAAAGAAAATGTTATTATTGGTAAGCTGATTCCTGCAGGTACTGGATGCCAGGGAGATCGTCCACAAAATCTAATTGTTGCAGAAAAGGCAAAAGAACTTCGTGACAAACGTATTGCACGTATGAAAGAAGTTCATGATGAAGAGTTCGACAAACTAGTATCTGGCTCTGATGATAGAGATATGATGGATAGTGTAGAAGCTTCAGTAGAAGAATCAATTCTACAAGATGCAGAAACTGCAGACAATAATTCAATGGATATCCAATCTGAAGAATAAGAATATAAGGAGTAGGTAGATACCTATTCCTTTTCTTTAGGAGTAAAAATGGAAAAATATTTTGATTTAGGTAGAGCGTATTACACATATTTAAAAAGCAGCACAAAGAAAGATCAATGTACTGTTAGTGTAATATGTGATGATATTGATATTAAACATAACATAATGGATGGCCTATTGTTTGCAGGTGCCTATATATATGATGGATACCAAGAAAATACAGATGGATCTATCACTGTTTGTGACGGAAACATTTCAGTTTATGGATGTGAATTGTCAGATTTAAAGTATGAGAATTATATATCCAATTCCAATGCTACTATAATAAAAAAGTAGGACAATTGTCCTACAAAATTTGAATATTATTTTTTAAGCATGTATCGACCATGTCTTCAGGCCATAAGCTTGCCTGGACTTCTCCGATATGTGCTTTTTTTAGTAAAAGCATACATAGTCTGGATTGACCGATTCCTCCACCTAAAGTGTATGGTAATTCTTTATTTAGAATGGCTTTATGGAAAGGTAATTCACATCTTTCCAAACAGTTTTCTTTTTTCAATTGTTCTAATAATGTATCTTCATCCACACGAATTCCCATAGAAGAGATTTCTAGAGCACTTTGTAGTGGTTCATACCAGAATAGGATATCTCCATTTAGTGTCCAGTCATCATAGTCTGGAGCACGACCATCGTGTTTTTCATTGTTTGATAATTTATCACCAATTTGCATCACAAATACGCAACCATGTTCTTTTGTGATGGCGTTTTCTCTTTCTTTTGCGTTCATATTTGGATACATATCTAATAGTTCCTGAGTTGTGATAAAGAAAATATCATCAGGTAAATGATTAACTGCCTGAGGGTATTTGTACCAAACTTCATGTTCCATATGCTTGATGACTTTAAAGATAGTACGTACATGTTCTACTAATGTTTCTTTTGTGCGTTCATTTTTAGAAATGATTTTTTCCCAGTCCCATTGATCTACATAAGCAGAATGAATGTTATCTAATTCTTCATCTTTACGAATGGCATTCATATTTGTATATAAGCCTTCATGCAATTTAAAGCCATATTTCTTTAAAGCCATACGTTTCCATTTTGCTAAAGAGTGCACAACTTCCATTTGTTCACCAGGAAGTTCTTTCATGGTAAAAGATACGGGTTTTTCTGTACCATTTAAGTTGTCGTTTAAACCAGAACTTTGTGTAACATATAAGGGTGCTGAAATTCTTGATAAATTTAATTCTTTACCAAATTCATATTGAAATGTATCACGGATATATTTAATAGCTTCTTGTGTCTCTCTAACAGTTAATACTGGATCGTAGTTTTCAGGTATAATAAGTTTCATATCATCATCTCCTCAATGTAAGTATTGTATCACAAAATATGAAAAGATTTTCAATTTATTTTGTGATAAAATCATTTTATGAACATTCTATTTTCAATTAACGCAAAATTCATAGATTTGACAAAGACATGTATACGTTCCATCATTCGGTTTGACAAAAATATTGATTTCTATATTTTGCATCATGACTTAAATCAAAAACACATGGATGATTTAAGACGTTCTTTTTTGGAATGTACTTTTCATTTTATAGAAGTAAAGGAAGAAGAATTTAAGGGGTTTCCTATTTCATCTCGATATCCTCTAGAAATTTATTATCGATTATTCGCTTCGGATTTGTTGCCTAAGACATTGGATCGAATTCTTTACTTGGATGTGGATATTGTTGTGATTCATAGTTTAAGGGAATTGTATAACATGGATTTTGAAAGAAATCTTTATATCGCTTCGAGTCATGTAAATGAGCGTATGACGCATTTAAATGCGAAAAGATTAGGGCTAAAAGAAGATGTGCCATATATCAATACTGGGGTCTTGTTGATGAATTTAGAATTATTGCGTAAGCAATTAAATAAGCAAGATATTTTAAATTATGTGAATGCATATAAGAAAAATCTTGTACTTTTTGATCAAGATGTATTGACGGCATTATATGGAGATAAGGCAAAACTAGTAGATTATCGTAAATATAATTTGAGTGAGAGAATGATGAATTTCTATAATTTAAGAAATCCAAAAAGTAGGATAGATCTTGATTGGGTGAAAAAGAATAGTGTTATCATACATTATTGTGGAAGAATGAAACCTTGGAATGGTAAATATATAGGATGTTTAGATTGTTTTTATAGGGAGTTGGAAGAATGAGAGATCGGTTTTCAAATCGTTTAGGATTTATTTTAATTAGCGCAGGATGCGCAATAGGAATTGGTAATGTATGGCGCTTTCCATATATTGTAGGACAATATGGAGGTGCTGCATTTGTCTTGATTTATTTATTTTTTCTAGTCATATTAGGATTGCCAGTTATGGTTATGGAGTATTCGGTAGGACGTGCCAGTCAAAAAAGTGCAGCCCTATCTTTTGATGTGTTAGAGCCAAAAGGAACAAAGTGGCATTTTATGAAGTATGTGGCAATGGCAGGAAATTACATACTGATGATGTTTTATACTTCGGTTTGTGGATGGTTGTTTTATTATTGCTACAAAATGTTGATGGGTGATTTTAATGGATTAAATGTGGGTCAAATTAATAATGAATTTGGTTTAATGTTGTCAAATCCCTTGATTCAAGTAGGTATGATGTTTCTAGTTGTTTGTATTGGTTTTTTCATTTGTTCAAAAGGCTTGCAGAATGGTGTGGAAAAAGTATCAAAGTATATGATGTTGTGTTTATTGGTGTTGATGCTTGTGCTAGCTGTTCGTTCACTCATTTTGCCAGGAGCTATGGAGGGCGTAAAGTTTTACTTGTTGCCTGATTTTTCAAAGATGCAAAATGTATCGGATGTCGTATTTGCGGCCATGGGCCAAGCTTTCTTTACTTTGAGTTTAGGTATTGGTGCTATTGCGATATTTGGAAGTTACATTGATAAAAGTAAGAAGTTAACATCTGAGGCCGTTACGGTTGTGTGTTTAGATACATTTGTTGCATTGGTTGCAGGCTTTATTGTGATTCCTGCTTGTTTTGCGTATAATGTGGATCCTGGGCAAGGGCCTGGATTGATTTTCCAGACATTACCTAATATCTTTGCGAATATGCAATTTGGAAATATTTGGGGTGCTTTGTTCTTTTTGTTTTTGAGTTTTGCCGCATTAACTACAATTATTGCGGTATTTGAAAATATCATCACAATGACAATGGAATGGACAGGATGGTCTCATTCAAAAACAATCAAAGTAAGTTTTGTGCTTGTTTTTGTGTTATCTTTACCATGTGCATTAGGATTTAATGTATTGTCTTTTGTTCAACCTTTAGGTGCTGGTTCAACTATCCAAGATTTAGAAGATTTTATTGTATCAAATAATCTATTACCTTTAGGCTCACTTTGCTATGTATTGTTCTGTACATCTAAATATGGATGGGGATTTAAAAACTTTTTAAAGGAAGCCAATTGCGGAGAGGGAATTTCTTTTCCTAAACAAGTTGGTTTCTATGTTTCATATATCATTCCTGTTATTATTTTGGTAATATTTATACAGGGATATATCTCTAAATTTTTGTAGGAGGAGCCATTATGATTAAAAAGAGAAAAGTAGTAATTGTTGGTGCAGGAAATGTAGGTGCAAGTACAGCTTTTTGCATGATCAATCAAGGAATTTGCGATGAAATTGTATTAATTGATATGAATACAGAAAGGGCTAAAGGTGAAACATTAGATATGATTCATAGTATTGCCTTTATGAATCGTAATATGGAAATTAAATTGGGAGATTATACAGACTGCAAAGATGCAGATGTTTTGGTTATTACCGCAAGTGCTCCAATGGGTAAGGAAAACGATCGTTTAGTGGCTTTAAAATCAAGCTCTAAGATTGTTACAAGTATTGTTTCGAGTGCTATAGAAAATGGATTTGATGGATTTATCGTAGTTGTTTCAAATCCAGTCGATATTATGACTTATGTGGCTTATAAGGTTTCTGGTTTACCAGCAAATCAAATCATTGGTTCAGGAACGTTATTAGATTCAGCTCGCTTACAATGTCATATTGCTGATTGTATTGATGTAGATCCAAAGAGTATTCATGCTTATGTTTTAGGTGAACATGGGGATAGTGAAATGATTCCATGGAGTACAGTTCGTGTGGGTGGTAAAGACATTTACCAAATCATTAAAGATAATCCAACACGCATGAATGAGGGGATGTTTGAAAGTATTCACGAAGCGGTAAAGAAAGATGGTTGGGAAATCTTCAATCGTAAAGGGAATACATGTTATGGTATTGCCGCAAGTACAACACGTATTGTTCGTGCATTGATGTTTAATGAATCCGTAGTACTTCCTATTTCTACGTATTTAGATGGTCAATATGGACAAGATGGTGTATTCACAAGTGTACCGGCTGTTTTAGATGCGATAGGTGTCAAAGAGGTTGTTGAGATTGGAATGACAAAAGAAGAAAAAGAACAGTTTGATGCTTCTTGTAGTCATCTACAAAGTTTTTACAAGGAAGTTTAAGCTTCCTTTTCTTTTAGTAGTGTAGGAGGTGTTAGGGTTGGCACAAGGACAAAAGTTAATGACATCTGGATCGATTCCTAAACAGATGGTTTTCTTTGCGTTACCTATTTTATTAGGAAATTTATTTCAGCAATTATACAATACAGTGGATTCCTTAATTGTTGGAAACTTTTTGGGGAGTCAGGCACTTGCGGCGGTGAGTTCAAGTGGAAATATTATATTCTTGATGATTGGCTTCTTTAATGGGGTTGCGATTGGTGCAGGTGTAGTCATTTCGCGTTATTTTGGCGCAAGAGAAATAGAGCGTATGCAAAATGCGATTCATACAACGGTTGCGTTTGGATTGATTGTAAGTTTTATTATGACACTTATTGGTGTTTTCTTTACACCTACATTGCTTCGTTGGATGGGAACTCCAGATAGTGTGATGGCAGCTTCGGTAACTTATTTTAAAATATATTTTTTAGGTTCTTTTGGATCGATAATGTATAACTTTTTTGTAGGAATATTGCAGGCTGTAGGAGATAGTAAGCATTCGTTATATTATTTGATTGTATCAAGTGTAGTGAATATTGTCTTAGACTTATTCTTTATTGCGGTACTTAAGATGGGTGTTGGATCGGCTGCTTTAGCTACGATTATTTCGCAATATATTTCAGCAGGTCTTTGTCTCTATTTATTGTTGACGACAAAGGGAACGCATCGTATTGTTCCTTCTAAAGTAAAAATTCATAAAGAGTTTTTAGGTGAGATTTTGAAGTATGGTTTGCCAAGTGGATTTCAGAATTCAATTATTGGTCTAGCAAATGTTGTAGTTCAATCAAATATCAACTCTTTTGGCGATATGGCGATGGCTGGATGTGGAGCTTATTCTAAGATTGAAGGATTTGCGTTCTTGCCGATTACCAGCTTTACAATGGCGCTTACAACGTTTGTCGGACAGAATTTAGGGGCTCGCCAATATGATCGTGTTTTAAAGGGTGCTAAGTTTGGCATGATTTGTTCGATGACTTTGGCAGAAATTATTGGTGTAATCATCTTTGTTTTCAGTCCTCAGTTTGTTGCAGCCTTTGACGCAACACCTGAAGTTATTCATTTTGGTACTTTGCGTGGACAAACGAGTGCTTTCTTCTTTTGTTTATTAGCGTATTCACATTGTGTGTCGGCTATTTTAAGAGGGGCTGGGAAGTCAATGATTCCAATGATTGTAATGATGGTTTGTTGGTGTTTTGTGCGTGTTACAGGTCTTACAATCATGGGGGCTTTAGTGCATAATATTTGGTGTGTATATTGGATTTATCCAATTACTTGGTCTTTATCAAGTATCACGTTCTTTATTTATTATCATAGGGTAGATTGGCTTCATGCATAAATTTGACAACTGGATTTAATAAGTGATAGACTTATATCGAGGTAGATAATTATGAAATCAATGTTAGAAGAATTAAAAGATGTAAAAATAAAAAAACATACAGTTACATCTATTGAATATGATTGCAAGTCTGAAGAAAAAGAGGACGAAGTATTTGATCAGGTTCATAATATTGTCACAAATCATTTGGATGACTTCGCAAAAATTACTTTTGATGTGGAAGCAGATCACAAAGTAAAAGTAGAAATTAGTGAAAACTAGTAAGGCCATTGAAAAATGGTCTTTTTTTTGTTTTTGTATAGTTTTGATAATTATATATTTGATACAATGAGTACAAGAAAGATATGTAGGTACTATAATATGATAATTAAAAAAATTACATCAAAACAAGATGGGTTAAAATTAGAGATTGCGATTATGGAGTGCAAGAATCCCAAAGGAATTGTACAGTTTTCACATGGGATGGCCGAGCATAAAGAACGCTATTTTGATTTTATGCAGTATTTAAATGAAAGAGGCTATATTTGTGTGATCCACGATCATAGAGGGCATGGTGGTAGTGTAAAATCTAAGAATGACTATGGATATTTCTATACCGAAAATGCTGATTATATTGTGGATGATTTATTCCAGGTTACGGAGTACGTACGTGATATGTATCCTGGATTAGAGATAACGTTATTTAGTCACAGTATGGGGACTTTAGTGGCTCGTTGTTACTTAAAGAAATATGATGCATATATTGATCAACTGATTTTGTGTGGTCCTCCTACTGAAAATTCGGCGGCAAGTCTAGGCTTGGCATTGGCAAAAATAATAAAGCCTTTCTATAAGGAGAAGAAAGGTAATGGTTTATTGAATAAGATGGCTTTTGCAGGATATGAATCGGGTAATCGTTGGTTGAGTAAATGTGTTGAGAATGTAGAGCAATATGAAGCGGATGAATTGTGTGGATTCTTATTTACAACGAATGGTTTTATTAACTTATTTCAATTGATGATCAAAGCTTTTGATAAAAAAGGATGGAATGTCACTAATGAAAACTTACATATATTTATGATTGCAGGTCAAGAAGATCCGGTCATTCAGGGCAAGGATAAATTTGAACAATTGAAACAATTTTTAATGGGTGTTGGATATAAGAATGTATTTAGTAAATTGTATCCGACTTTAAAACATGAAATCTTAAATGAAAAAGAGAATCAAATAATTTACGAGGATATATATGAATTTATAAAAAGTGCCAAGGATTAATCCTTGGCATTTTGGATACAAAAAAACTCGCGATTGCGAGTAGTTTTTTACATGGAGCAGGTGATGAGAATCGAACTCACGTAGTCAGCTTGGAAGGCTGAAGTTC